>DASXQD010000274.1:0-20819 GCA_036493195.1 Gemmatimonadaceae bacterium
TTGTTCACCGTGATACCGAGCGGCGCGACCTCGTTCGCCAGTGTGCGCGCGAAGCCGGTGACGGCGGCGCGCACGCTGTTCGACAAGATCAGATTGTCCACCGGCTGTTTCACGGCGATCGATGTGACGTTGACGATCCGCCCCCACCGTCGCTCGCGCATGCCCGGCAGCACGCCGCGCACGAGCTCCACCACGCTCGTGAGATTGGCTCGGACGGCCGCGTCCCACGCCTCGGGTGTGTGCGACTCGAACGGACCCGCGGGCGGTCCGCCGCCGTTGGTGACGAGGATGTCGACACGTCCGAATTCGCGCTCGGCGGCCTCCAGAACGGCGAGAAGGCCCGCGTTCGTCGCGACATCCGCCGCGACATCGACCACGCGCACGCCGGATGTGCGCCGGATGTGCTCGGCCGTTTCGCGCAACGCTGCTTCTCCGCGCGCGCACATCACCAACTCCACTCCCTCGGCCGCGAGCGCCTCGGCACATGCCCGGCCGAGCCCGCGGCTGGACGCGGCGACGAGCGCGACCTTCCCGCGAATTCCCAAGTCCACGCTATTTCTTCGCGTTCGTGTGGAAGTAGCCGTCGGTGTGATCGAGCCAATCCTGGCGAATGGGACTGAAGATGTCGACGTCCAGCGTATCCTCGAGCGCCTCGGCCTGATGCGGCACGTTGGAAGGGATGTGCAGCACTTCGCCCGCGCGGACGATCACTTCCTCGGCGCCATCCTCGCCGATCCAGAACTTGAGCGCGCCCTCGACGATCCAGGTGATCTGCTCGTTCTCGTGCGAGTGCTTCGGGACGATGCATCCTTTGTTCAGGTAGACCTGCGCGAGCATCATGCGATCGCCGGTCACGAGGCGACGCGAGAGCTGGGCGGTGACGGACTCTTTTGGGAGGTCGTTCCAGCGGAGGTGACGGACGGAGGTTTGCGAGGACATGGGGACGGGTGAGAGCTGGAGGGGAGGCTGCCACGGGGGGATGCCCCGCAGTTCGGTATTCCAACGTAACGTTATGGATTGCGAGTTGGCAGCGTCGGTGCGGCACGCTCCTAGCCCAGTCCAGATCGGAGCCAGTGCAATCAGAGAGGATGGATACGTGCCAGCTACAACATCGGTGAAAAAACGGGACGCGAAAATCGGGAAGAGAGACCCGTGGCCCGGCTCGCAGTTCGCCTCCTTTAACCTCGATCCCCGCGTGCTCGCCGAGCTCGCCGCCCTGGGCTACGAGGAGCCGACGCCCGTGCAGCGTGAAGCGATCCCGCCGCTCCTCGCAGGGCGCGACCTCCTCGGTCAGGCGGCGACGGGCACGGGGAAGACGGCGGCGTTCGCGCTCCCGCTGCTGCAGCGCCTCACCCCGGACGCGCCCCCACGCGAACGGACCGTGGCGCTCATCCTCGTTCCGACGCGCGAGCTGGCGATGCAGGTAGCCGAGGCGGTACACCGTTATGGACGCGGGCTTGGTGTACAGGTGTTGCCGATCTACGGCGGTGCCTCCATGGAGACGCAGCTCCGCGCGCTCAAGCGTGGTGTCGACGTGGTGGTGGCCACACCCGGTCGAGCGCTCGATCACATCCGCCGCAAGACGTTGCGACTCGGGAACGTGCGGATGCTGGTGCTCGACGAGGCCGATGAGATGCTCGACATGGGATTCGCCGAGGATCTGGAAGCGATCATCGCTGCCACGCCGGCAGAGCGACAGACGGCGCTCTTCTCGGCCACGCTGCCGCCGCGCATCACGGCGATCGCCGCGGCGCATCTGCGCGATCCTGTGCACGTTCGCATCGACCGCGAGGTGGTACCAGCGGGCATTGCCCCGAAAGTGCGGCAGGTGGCGTACATCGTGTCGCGCGCGCACAAGAAGGCGACGCTCGGGCGCATCCTCGACATCGAAAGTCCCGTCGCCACGATCGTGTTCTGCCGCACGCGCACGGAGGTGGACGATCTGACGGAGATGCTCAATGGGCGTGGCGTGCGCGCAGAGGCGCTGCACGGCGGGCTGTCGCAGGATCAGCGCGACCGGGTGATGAAGCGCTTCCGCGCAAAGACCACCGACCTCCTCATCGCCACCGATGTGGCGGCGCGCGGGCTCGATGTACCGCACGTGTCGCACGTCATCAACTACGACGTGCCGTCGGCGGCCGAGGCATACGTGCATCGGATCGGACGCACGGGGCGCGCGCGGCGGGAGGGCGTGGCGATCACGATCGCCGAGCCGCGCGAGCGCGGGCTGCTCCGCAACATCGAGCGTCTGACCACGCAGCGCATCGAGATCGCCACGGTGCCGACGGTGGCCGATCTGCGCGCCGCCAGGCTCGAACAAACTCGGGACGAGCTCCGCGCCACGATCATCGCGGGCGATCTCGATGTCTATCGGGCCGTGGCCGAGTCGTTGATGGCGGAGTTCGATCCGCTCGATGTGGCGGCGGCCGCTCTCAAGCAGGGTGGGGGTCGCGATGGGGTCGTAACTGAGGAGGAGATCCCCATCACGGCCACACGGGAGACGGGACGCGGGACACGGGATGCGGGTTCCGGGAGCCGGAACACACGACGCCGAAAGGAGCGTCCCGAGTCCCGAGCTTCCGGTGCCCGGTCGAACGTCCCGGAGTCCACGACGCGGCTGTACATCGGCGCGGGGCGCAAGGCGAAGGTGCGGCCGGGCGATCTGGTTGGGGCGATCGCCAACGAGGCGGGGGTCGATGCAAGCGCGATCGGCGCCGTGCGGATCAGCGATCGCTTTTCCCTGGTGGAGGTGCCGGAGGCGATCGCCGATGACGTGATCGCAGCGCTCCAGGCCACGACCATCAAGGGGAAGCGCGTACAGGTGAGGCGGGATCGGGACGGGGACTAGCGTGGCGTGAAAACGCGGCTTCGTGGCGCGAGCGCCAAAGCGGTATGCTCGCGCCACATAGCGAATCCCCTACACACGTTCCGCATTTCGCCCTGCAGACGTGAGCAGCTCCATACTCCATAATCTGATGCGTCCGACAGTCCGACCGCTGATTCGCGGCGAATTCTCGGCTTTTCCTTCGGTTCATTCCAGCGGAGATTGGAATGTCGAGAGCGACAACATGGCAGCTCCGGCATCATCGCGCACTCGCGCTCGCTGTGGCGATATTCGCGACTGCACGACTCATCTATGGCGCCCTCCTCGCCACCGCGGCGATGCTCGGGCAGCGGGTCGCGATTGGGATTCTTGAAGTGATGCGAGCGCTCCTGAGCCTAGCACGCGGCTGAAACGCGGCCTCCACACAGCGCGAATTGCCTGGCGCGGGGAACGACGCGATCCGTTCGGAGTGATCGGTCCGTCCAACATCTGTCGTCCTGCCCCAACGGCCATCGGAAGGCATCGGCGTCGGCGTCGAGTCCGCTAAATTGATGAACTCGTCGGCGTCCTGCGTGCGCTAGACACCGCTCATCTGACTCACAGCGCTGACTCCAATCTCGGCCCTTTGTCCGCCGGCGCGACATTACCCAAGACCACCGCCGCGTTGCGCTTGAGACCGCGCAGCTTGGCGCGCTTCATCGGCGAGTCCCTGAACTTCGCGCTGAACTGCTCCTGCGTCATTGCCATGATCTCGCGCGCGAGCGTGCGCGCATCCTTCCCCGCGATCGCCTCACGTGACGCGAACGGGCTCCCCGCCGGCAGCGCGCGCGAGAACTTCTCGTTCCACGGACACACGTCCTGGCAGATGTCGCAGCCGTAAATCAGCTCTCCGATCGATTCTCTTAGTGCTAAGGGAATCTCACCCTTCGCCTCGATTGTGAGATACGAGATGCACCTGGTCGCATCGAGCACGCGCGGTTCCACGATCGCATCGGTCGGGCACGCGTCGATGCAGCGCGTGCACGTCCCGCAATGATCGCTCGCGAACGGCTCGTCCGGCGCGAGCTCGAGGTCCACCAGCAGCGCGCCGAGAAAGAAGAACGAGCCGAGCGTCGGGTTGATGAGATTCGTGTTCTTCCCGAACCAGCCGAGTCCCGCGCGCTGCGCGAGGTCGCGCTCGAGCAGCGGGCCGGTGTCCACGTACGCGCGCCCGCGCACGTCGCGCCCGACCTCCGCGGCAAGCCACGCGTGCAGCTCGCGCAACTTCGCGTCGAGTACGTCGTGATAGTCATCGCCGCGCGCGTATCTCGCCACGGGACCGCTCGGCTCGCGCCCGCCGTAGCTCATCGCAACGACGATCGCGCTGCGCACGCCCTCGTACGGCAGCCGCGAGTCGCGGCGCTTGTGCGCCCACTTGGGGAGGTAGTGCATGTCGCCCGCGTAGCCGCGCTCGAGCCACCGCTCGAAGTGCGGAGCAGTCTCCATGTCGCCGAGCGTGGTGATCCCCACGAGATCGAAGCCCAGCCCGTACGCCTGCGCGCGGATCGAGCTCTCGAGCGCACGCGCAGGCGCAGGGATCACTGCGGCCGAACCGCCCATCGCGCGTACCGTTCTACATCTTCCGCGGGTGCCACGGCGTCATAGTCGCCGTACGCGGTGTACATTCGCCAGCGCACGTAGTCGCGTGGCGGAAGCGGAAGAAAAGGCGGAGTCTTGTACCAGCCGCGCTTTCGGAAGCGCCACGCGACGCGCAGCAGCGCGACGCCAAGCGATGGCGAGCGCAGCGATCGCGCGGTGAGCGCGAGCACGAGTCCGCGCCAGGCATGAGTGCCGGTGATGGGTACGGTGGCGGCTGGTACGGTGTGTGAAGTCATGCGATCCAACTCAATCTCGCGGAGCCGCGGTGTTCTATCAACTCATGTCGGTCACAGGCGCCGTGCTCGTGCTCGTCGCCTTTGCATGCCTGCAGACGGGAAAACTCGACCGACGCGATCGGTGGTTCAACGTGCTCAACTTCGTCGGCTCCATGATGCTCGGCTTCGTGGCAGTGCACGACCGCCGCTGGGGATTCATCGGCCTCGAGTTCATCTGGGCAGCGTTGTCAGTACCTCCGCTGTTCCAGAAGAAACCCGCTCGCTCTACATGAACGATCGCCCGTCCAGATCACTCGTCGCGGACAACCCGAGTGCATCGAGCGCACTCGGCATCACGTCCGCCGTGCGTCGCGCCGTGCCGCTCACCGGTTTGCTCACGAGCAGCGGCACGAGCATGTGATCTCGATGCAGCGAGCCGTGCGTGCTCGCGTGCTTCACCGGCTCCCAGCGCTCGCGAAAATCCCACCCAGGTGTGGCCGAGACGATGATGTCGCCGGAGCGCGAGCACGATGCGAGCTGCGCGATCTGCACGATCGCGTCCGGGTAATCGCCGCCCGCGAGCGCATCGAACGCATCTGACGCGTAGACGTTCTGGAGCTCGAGTCCCACTCCGAGTGGATCGCCGTCGAGCGCGCGATAGGAATAGCGCCCGTTTGCAACGGTAATGATCGCGGAGCCGCGATCGCGCGAGCGCACGTCGGTCTGCGCGTCATCGATCGGGAGGATCACGAGATCGACGGAATCGCGCGCGAGCAGTGTGCGCACGAGCGGCTCCCAGCGCTCGCGCAGCGTGCGCCACCCCGCGCGCTCGCGGCGATGGAGCTCCACGTAGAGGTGCGCCATCGCGTTTCCGCTCACCATCACCGCCACCGCTTCCCCGCGCGCTAAAAGCCATGGATGCGCGAGCACGCGATGGTCGCTCGCGCGCACGAGCGCGGCGAGATCGTCATGCGCGTGCACGGCCGAGTGGCCGTGGTCGCTCACGATCCAGAGTTGCGTGTCGTTCCAGCGATCGGCCCGCTCGAGCGCTGCGCGGAGCTCGCGCACCGCGGTGTCGATCGTCGCGAGTGCGCGTCGCGCAACGGCGCTGTCGTGGCCGGCGGTGTGCGACGCCTTGTCGAGCCCGAGCAGCGCGACACACGCGAAATCGGGGCGTCGCTCGATGATGTGCTGTGTCGACACGCGCGCGACGTGCTCGTCGAGCGCGATCCAGCCATCGACGTTGCCGATCCAGTGCGTGTACGCGGCGCGAACGAGCGTGCGCGCGTCGCGGCCGAGTCGCTCGTTGGAGCTGGTGCCGCGCCCGAGCATGCTCATGGCATTGAAGCGCGAGGGAGCGAGCTCGAAGATCGTCGGGTGCGAGGGATCGAGATCTTCGTCGAGATGCCGCATCTCCGCGCCGAGGTAGCTGCGGGCGTAGGGGAAGCGGCGGCAGCGGGTGTGCGAGCGATCGAACCAGCGCAGACCGGGAAGCCCGCACGGTCCGGGAAATCGGCCGGTGAGAAAGGGCGCGTAGGCGACGCCGGTGACGGATGGAAACGCGGTGGTCACCGGATACAGGGCACCTTCCGCGCGGAGCTGCGCGAGCGCAGGAAGGGGGGCCATCGAACGGGCGCGTGTGGCCGCATCGATGGTGTCGAAGCGGGCGCCGTCGGCAACGATCAAAATGAGTGGCATGCTGACGAGTGCGGCTGCGTTGAGACTCGCGACGACCGTGAGCGACGGCTAAGATTGGGTCGCCCGCATCACGGAGGAAGGTAGCGAATGATCGTACGGAAACGCTGTTAGATGGCCACGCAAAAGCCCACGCGCGGCGCGAAGAAGAAGGGAACGAAGGCGGTCGTCACGGGCACGGGCAAGCGCGCCAGTCCCGCGCTCATATCAGATGCGGAAGTGCGCGCACGGGCCGCGCACCGCGAGCGAACGGAGGAGGGGCACATCCTCGCGGGGCGAACGCCGCCGTCGCAGAGATCACCGCGCGAGCAGACCTCCGGACCCACCACCATCAAGGCGAAAGCTCGTCCGGTCGATTACTCGATCCGCGGCGACCGGCCGCTCACCGAGACCGAGGACGAGAAGCTCCTGGGCTCCGCGCCGTCGCGGGTCGACTTCACGCGCACGGACCCGTGGCGCGTGCTGCGCATCATGTCCGAGCTCATCGAAGGCTTCGATACACTCGCGGATGTCGAGAAGGGCGTGTCGATCTTCGGCTCGGCGCGCACGGGGCCGGGCGATCCGCAGTACGAGGCGGCGCAGGAAACCGCTCGGCTGCTGGCCGAAGCGGGCTTCGCGATCATCACCGGCGCTGGTCCGGGGATCATGGAGGCGGCGAACAAGGGCGCGCGTGAGGGGAACGGCCGCTCGATCGGTTGCAACATCGAGCTTCCGTTCGAGCAGGGATCGAATCCGTACGTCGACACGGTGATCGAGTTCCGCTACTTCTTCATCCGCAAGCTGATGTTCGTGAAGTACGCCTCCGCGTTCATCATCTTCCCGGGCGGCTTCGGGACTCTGGATGAAGCGTTCGAGGCACTCACGCTCATTCAGACGGGCAAGATCTACGAGTTCCCCGTGATCCTCTTTGGCCGGCACTATTGGGCGGGGCTGCTGCGCTGGCTCAGGTCGCGCGTTTTGGTCGAGAAAAAGATCTCGCCGGGCGATCTCGACCTGCTGCTCGTCACGGACGATCCGGCGGAAGCGGCGAACGCGGTGATCGCGGCGCAGGCGGCGACGCGACAGTCGCCCCAGCGGCGCGCAGACGATCGGCGTCGGGCCGCGGCGCAGTAGCCGAAGTATCTTAGTACTAAGGGAATTGCGAATGGCGGCGAAGAAGAACGGAAAAAAGAGTGCAAAATCTTCCGCACAGCCCAAAGCGGAATCGCGCGAGCGCGGCGGATTCAAGGCGTCGCGCCACGGTGCGCCGTCGCGATCATCCGCTGCAGGTCCGAAGGCGCAGCAGAAGCAGGCGGCCGAGGAGCGCGAGCGTGCGGGCGCGGCGCACACGTCGCACGAGAAGAGCCGCTTCCTGCGCGGCCAGCGCATCGATCCGCGCCGCATCGATGGGAAGGAAACCGTCGCCGACCTGATCGAGGGGACGTTCCTCGCCTACAACGCGGCGCGGCTCCGCGAGGCGGCGCAGCTCTTCGCCGGGAAGATGCTCGAGCCCGACGTCACCGTCGGACTCACGCTCACCGGCGCGCTCACGCCGGCGGGCCTGGGCATGGCGGCGCTGATTCCGCTCATCGAGGCCGGGTTCGTCGACTGGATCATCTCCACCGGCGCGAATCTGTATCACGACACGCACTTCGGACTCGGCCTCGCGATGCACCGCGGCAACGCGACGGAATCCGACATCGTGCTGCGCGAGGAGGGTGTCGTGCGCATCTACGACATCTTCTTCGACTACGATGTGCTGCTTTCCACCGACGCCTTCTTCCGCCAGATCATGCGCGCGCCCGAGTTCCAGCGCGCGATGTCGAGCGCGGAGTTCCACGCCCTCTGCGGCAAGTACGTGCGCGAGCGTGAGAAGGCGCTCGGCATCGGCCAGCGCTCGCTGCTCTCCGCAGCATATGCGGCCGGAGTGCCGATCTATACGTCGTCGCCGGGCGACTCATCCATAGGAATGAACGTCGCGGCGCTCGCGCTCGAGGGAAACAAGCTCCTGCTCGATCCCAATCAGGACGTGAACGAAACCGCGTCGATCGTGCTCGCGGCGAAGCGCGGCAACGGTCGGAGCGCCGTCATGATCCTGGGCGGCGGCAGTCCAAAGAACTTCATGCTGCAGACGGAGCCGCAGATTCAGGAAGTGCTCGGCATCGACGAGAAAGGACACGACTTCTTTCTGCAGATCACGGACGCGCGACCGGACACGGGCGGGCTCTCGGGCGCCACGCCTGCTGAAGCGGTGAGCTGGGGAAAGATCGATCCTGACAAGCTGCCGGACGCGGTGGTGTGCTACGTCGATTCGACGATCGCGCTCCCACTGCTCACCTCGTACGCGCTTGCGAAGCGAAAACCTCGTAAGCTTAAGCGCCTCCTCGATCGACGCGAGGCGAACATGGCGCGGCTCAGGTCCGAGTTCGAGAGCGCAGGCGGCGAGCCGCTTGCAGCGAAGCAAACGAGCGAGACGCTTCCGCGCCACCGATAACTCTGCACGTAGCTCCTGCGCAGGCTGGACAGCGCGGGGGCAGGCACCTACAATGAACAGGCACGTTCGCGCCCGGCTCTCCAGTCGGGCGCTCACATTTTACGCTGTGCTGTGCGACAATGATCGAAGAGCTGAAGGAAAAGCTGGAGCTGGAGGCCAATAAGCTCCAATTCGAACTGAACGTCACGCTGCCGAACGAGATTCGCAAAGCCGTCGAGCTTGGCGATCTGCGCGAGAACAGCGAATACAAGGCGGCCCTCGAGCGTCAGCAGTTCGTGCAGGCGCGGCTCGGACAGCTGCGCCAGCGACTGAGCAAGCTCGCGCAGATCGACGTGACGCAGATCCCGCACGACAAGGTCGGGCTCGGCTCGCGCGTCATCGTGAAAGACAGCGCGACCGGTGTCGAGGAGAGCTATCACCTCGTGTTCGGCGACTCCGTGGAGTTCGAGGAGGGACAGGTGACGATGTCATCGCCGATCGGCCGCGCGCTCGTCGGCAAGTCGGTGGGCGAGCTCGTGATGCTCAAGCTCCCGACCGTGACGCGCCGGCTCGAGATCATCGATCTCAAGACGATTCATGTGCCTGTGGCGTAGAGGGGTTTGAATCGGTTCGATCCGTTCGATCCGTTCGATCCGTTCGATCCGTATTTCCAATTTGTTGGAGCCAGCCCGAGCGGCGGTTGCTGTTCCGGCTCAGGGCAGAGCAAAACATTGGATGAAACGACACAAACGGACACAAACGGACACAAACGGATCGACTCGGTGCGCGGCGGTGGATCGGTGCGCATGGAGAGCGGTATTTCTTTGATTGGCAACTGAAGTGACTGCAGGGACTGCGCTCCATACGCCTGCCGTGTCCAACAAAGAAACAATTGCTCCATTCCGGCGCGACCGGGTCCGGATTGTACTGATTTGATTCGTCGTTCATTGGGTTGATTCGTGCCGAACGCAGTTGGCGGGTACTAAACTTTTTCGGCTCTAACTCTCCCCTATCCCGAATAGCTCCTCGATCTCGCGGCGATACGATTGCAGCTCGTCGTCCGCGTTCCATCCGAGCATCGGACCCAGGCGCTCCACCACGGCCGGCGCGATCGACATCCCGTGATCGCGCGTTTCATACGCGACGTGTAGCCGACGGATGAGCAGGTCGCCGACCGTGCGCGCCATCTCGTGCGTCGCGCCCCATTCGAGCTCCGCAGCGATGTAGGGCAGCGCAGGGGTCAGCCGATCGGCGAGCGCACGATCGAGGCTCGCCATCTGCCAGAGATCGCGCCATCGCGTGCCGTACGCATGCACCAGATGCTCGGCGATGTCCGGTGCGCCGATCGTCGCGCGCGCCATCGAGAGCTCGTCTTCCATCGACGCGATCGCGCCGCCGGGAAGGGGCCGCTTGTGCGTTCGCGCCCGCCTGTGACCTGTGCGCAGGCGGCGCGCGACCGTGTCCATCACATCGACCGCCATCGCGCGGTATGTCGTCAGCTTGCCGCCCGTCACCGAGAGCAGCCCGGGCACGGTCCACGTGATCGCGTGCTCGCGCGATGCCGCGTCGGGATCCTTGTCGTTCGTGGCGACGAGCGGCCGAATCCCCGCCCATGCGGCCACGACATCGGCCGGCGTGAGATGCGCGCCCGGAAAGAAGGCATTGGCGGAGCGCAGGAGATAGGTGATGTCCCCACTGGTGGCGCGCACGCGCTCGGGCCGGCCCTCGTAGTCGGTGTCCGTCGTGCCGATGATGCTGAAGGCGCCCGTCGGAATCACGAACATCACGCGGCCGTCGATGGGCGAGAGCAGCGTGAGCGCGCCGTTATTGCGAATGCGCTCGTGCGGCACAGCCACGTGCACGCCCTTGGTGGCGCGCACCGCACGCCGCGCCTGCGGCTCCGCCATGCGGCGAATCGCATCGCTCCAGGGCCCGGCGGCGTTCACCACCACTCGCGCGCGAATCTCGAGATCGACGCCCGTGCGCAGGTCAACGGCGCGCGCGCCGCACACGCCCTCGTTCGTCATCATCAGATCGTGCACGGACACGTGATTCGCGACCACCGCCCCGGCATCGCGCGCGCTCAGAATCGTGGCGATCGTGAGGCGGATGTCATCCGTGGCGGCGTCGTAATACGACGCGCCACCCACGAGTCCGAGGTGGCGCAGATCCGGCTCGAGCGCCGTGACCACGTGCGTCGTCAGCACGCGATGGCGGCCCAGGTTGCGTCCGAGTGCCAGCGCATCGTAGAGGAAGAGTCCCGCGCGCAGCTTCCAGAGTCGGATGCGCGCCTTCTCGTACACGGGCCACATGAACTGCAGCGGCCGCACGAGATGAGGCGCGATCGAGGCGAGGATCCCGCGCTCACGGCACGCCTCGAACACGAGGTGCAGCTGCGCGTGCTCGAGGTAGCGCACGCCGCCATGGACCAGACGCGAGGAGCGACTCGACGTGCCGCTCGCGAAATCGGCACCTTCGACCAGCGCGACACTCAGTCCGCGCATCGCGGCATCGCGCGCCACACCGGCGCCGGTGATACCGCCCCCGACCACGAGTACGTCGAACGGTTGTTCGGCGAGTCTGGCGAGTGTGGCCGAGCGTGAGGCTGGCGCCACCTGATCCGGCGGCGCCAGCGCTCCCTCGATTTGGTCGGTGTCGGGCATCGCCGAACGCTACGGGGACGGCCGCTCGCTGGTCAACGCCTTGGGCTTCCTTTGCGGGACACCGAATTGTGTAACTTTCTGGCATGCCAACCTTTGGAAACGGCCGCCGCGTTGCGATCGTCGCGGGATTGCGCACGCCCTTCGAGCGCTCGGGCACACTTTTCAAGTCACTCACATCACAGGATCTCGGACGCGCCGTCGTCGCGGAGCTCGTCGCGCGCACGGGGCTGGACGGCGAAGAGGTCGACACGCTGGTGTTCGGAACGGTGGTGCCGAGCGTGCTCGCGCCGAACATCGCGCGAGAGGTGGCGCTGCTTCCCATGCTGCCGAAGGGAATTCCCGCGGTGACCGTGAGCCGCGCCTGCACGTCGGCGAACCAGGCGATCACCGATGCGGCGGACCAGATCGCGCTCGGCTACGCGAACGTCGCGATCGCGGGTGGCGCGGAATCGTTGTCCAACGTGCCGATCCTGCATTCGCGCGGATTCGCGAACGCGCTCGTCTCGGCGTCCAAGGCGAAGTCGATGTCCGGGCGCGTGAGCGCGCTCGCGCGCATCCGCCCGCGCGATCTGGTGCCGATCACGCCGGCCATCGCCGAGCCGAGCACGGGTGAGACGATGGGCCAGAGCGCGGAGAAGATGGCGAAGATCAACCACATTCCGCGCGACGAGCAGGATCAGTTTGCGCTGCGCTCGCACCGCCTCGCGGCCGCGGCAACGCAGGACGGGCGGCTCACGTCCGAGATCATGCCGTACTACGTGCCGCCGCAGTATGCCGAAGTGGCGACCAGCGACAACGGCATTCGCTCCGACTCGACGGCGGAGCAGCTGGCGGGACTCAAGCCCGTGTTCGACAAGAGATACGGCACGGTCACAGCGGGGAACTCGTCGCCCCTCACTGACGGCGCGGCAGCCGTCGTGCTGATGAGTGAGGACACAGCGCGCGCGCTCGGCTACACGCCGCTGGCGTACATCAAGTCGTACGCCTACGCCGCGCTCGATCCGGGCGAACAGCTGTTGCAGGCGCCCGTGCTCGCAGCACCGGTTGCGCTCGAGCGGGCGGGGCTCACGCTCGGCGACATGGATCTGGTCGAGATGCACGAGGCGTTCGCTGCCCAGGTACTGAGCAATCTGCGCGGCTTCGAGAGCCAGGCGTGGGCAGAGCGTGCGGGGTTGACGAGGCCTGTGGGTGAGGTCGATCGCTCGCGGCTCAACGTGATGGGCGGATCGATTGCGATCGGGCATCCCTTCGGCGCCACCGGTGCGCGCATCACGATGACGCTGGCGAATGAGCTCAAGCGCCGCGGCGGCCAGTTCGGGCTCATGACGCTGTGCGCCGCAGGCGGAATGGGGTTCGCAATGGTTCTGGAGAACGCGACGTGACCGCCGCGCTCACGACGACGATGCGCGAGGGCGGCGTCGCCGTCGTCACGTTCGATCTGCCCGGGGAGTCCGTCAACAAGCTCACGCGCAGCGTGGTCGACGAATTCCGCGCACTGATGGATCGCGTCGACTCGGATCCGAGCATTCGTTCCGTGGTCCTCATCTCCGGGAAGCCGGATTTGTTCATCGCCGGCGCGGACATCGATGGCTTTCTCGAGCTGCGCACGGCGGCTGAAGCCGAGGCGCTCAGCCGTGAGGGGCAGGAGATGATGAACCGGATCGAGCGGCTGCGTGCGCCGGTGGTGTACGCGATTCATGGGGCGTGTCTGGGCGGAGGACTCGAAGGCGCACTCGCCGCGGCCTATCGCATCGCAACCGATCATCCGAAAACCGTGCTCGCGCTTCCGGAGGTGCAGCTCGGATTGATTCCGGGCGCGGGCGGCACACAGCGACTGCCGCGGCGGGTGGGATTGCGTCAATCGCTCGACATGATTCTGCAGGGGAAGAACGTGCGCGCGAAGAAGGCGCTGCAGATCGGATTGATCGATGAGCTGGTGCATCCCTCGATTCTGCTCGACATCGCGGTGGATCGTGCAGCGAAGCTCGGTGAGGGAAAGATTCCGCGCGAGCGGCCGCGCGCGGTGCACGGGATGGGTGACGTGGTGCTCGAGGACAACGCGCTCGGTCGGTCCGTGGTGTTCCGAAAGGCGCGCGAGAAAACCCGTGAGGCGACGAAGGGAAACTATCCCGCGCCGCTCGCCGCCATCGATGCGATCGAGCAGTCGTATCTCGGCGATCGCGCCAAGGGCTTCGCGACCGAGGCGCGCCTGTTCGGCGAGATGGCCGTGACCGATGTGAGCCGCCAGCTGATCTTTCTGTTCTTCGCGGGTGCGGCGCTCAAGAAGGACACGGGCGTGGGTGAGGCCAGCGTCGTGCCGCGACCGGTCGAGAAGATCGGCATACTCGGCGCCGGGTTCATGGGTGCGGGGATCGCGGCGATCGCGGCGCAAGCGGGCACGGTGGTGCGACTGAAGGATGCGGAGCACCCGCGCGTGGCGAAGGGACTCAGGGAGGTGAGCTCCATTTTGCGCGAACAGCTGAAGCGCAAACGCATTTCGCGGCGCCAGCTCGAGGATCAGCTCGCGCTGGTGGGCGGAACGATCGACTACTCCGGCTTTGCGGATGCGGCGATCGTCGTCGAGGCGGTGTTCGAGGATCTCAAGGTCAAGCAATCCGTGCTCAAGGAATCGGAGGCGGCGGCCCCGCGGGCGATCTTCGCGTCCAACACGAGCACGATTCCGATCGAGCGCATCGCGGTCGACGCGCAGCACCCCGAGCGCGTGCTCGGCATGCATTTCTTCTCTCCCGTGCAGAAGATGCCGCTGCTCGAGGTGATCCGCTCGAAGACAACCGATGACGAGTCGCTCGCGACCGCGGTTGCATATGGGAAGAAGTTGGGGAAAACGGTGATCGTGGTGCGGGACGCGCCCGGATTTTATGCCAACAGAATTCTCGCACCGTACGTGAACGAGGCCGGTCTGCTGCTGGACGAGGGCGTCGCGATCGATGCGGTGGACAAGGCGCTCGTGGAATTCGGCTTTCCGGTGGGTCCGATCACGCTCATCGATGAAGTGGGGCTCGACATCGCGGGGAAATCGAGCGCCGTGATGCTTGGCGCGTTCGGCGACCGCATGGTGCCCGCGGCGTCGCTCGCCAAGGTGATCGAGGCTGGTCGCACGGGCCGCAAAGGCGGCAAGGGGTTCTACAGATACGAAAACGGAAAGAAGCAGGGCGTGGACGAAACGGTGTATCCGCTGATTTCCAGCAACGGTCAGCGCATGCTGATCGGCGCGCGTGACATCGTCGAGCGGTGTGTGTTCGCGATGCTGAACGAGGCGGCGCGCTGCCTCGAGGAAGGAATCATCGCGAGCCCGCGCGACGGCGATGTCGGCGCGGTGTATGGAATCGGCTTTCCGCCCTTTCGTGGCGGGCCCTTCCGCTATCTCGACACGCTCGGAATCCCGACGGTGATTCGGGCGCTCGAGGTGCTCGACGGCCGATTCTCGCCGCGTTTTCGGCCTGCGGGGATTCTGCGGGAGATGGCCTCGTCAGGCTCGCGCTTCTACCCGGATCGGGAAAAGCCGCGCTGACCGGGACGCGTCCGTCAGAGGCGATTTGACGGGACGCTGACATTGTCCGGGAGGTCGCACAGCGGTGCTATTGCCCGTTTTCGCGTGGACATATAAATGATTGTGGTGACTTTCCTCCGCGGGTTTTTCGGTAGCGGCTCGGCGGCCTCATCGCGGCGCTCCCCTCACGTGCGTGCGACGGGGCTTCTCGCCGTGCTCGCGCTCGCGCTCTTCGCGACGATGGCGCTCACCGCGCAGGCGTGGATCGCCTCGCGCGCGCAGCGCCGCGCGGCCGAGGAGGCCGTGCGCGATTACGCACGATTCGCGGCAAACAATTACGCGATGGACACACAGCTTGCACTTCGTCAGAGCGCACGCGCGATCTTCTCGTGGTTGGGTGCCAAAAGCGTTCGCCTGGAGGCCGACAGCCTCATCGACCTGCGAGTGCTGCAGGATGCGGCAGCGGACGTTCGGAAATGCGAATGCATGTGGGATCCCGATCCGCTCTACTTCTTTCGCTACGTCCCCTCCACGAACGAGCTGATCACGGTCGGACCACACGCGCCCACGCCAATGGAGCGAGGCGTGCTGCGCGACTCTGTGCGCGGCGATCCGAACGAGCCACTCTTCGCTGCACCGAACGTATTGCGCGGCGCATTCTACATCATGTCGTTCCAGGACTCGCTCGTGGGCGAGCAGATTCTGCTCCTCACTGCGCTGCACGGCGTGAACGGAGCGCCGGACGCGATCTACGGCTTCGCTTCGTCGTTGACCTCGTTCTCGCCGAACACGTTCCGTTCGATCGTGAAGATGCCGCTGCTGCCCCCCTCGCTCACCAAGGGTGTGCGGTACGACAGCCTGTTTTCGGTGAAGGTATGGGACAACCATCGCCTCGTGTTCGAGTCGGGCTACCAGAAGGACACGACCTACGCGGCCTACGCCTCGTTGTGGGGTAACGGCATCAAGAGCAGGTCGATCGTACAGGTGTCGATCGTGCCGCGCATGGCGTCGAGGCTGCTCATCGGCGGACTGCCGGAAACGCGTACGCCCCTTCTGCTCGCGCTGTGTGTGCTCACGTGCGCGCTGCTGCTGAGCGCGTACATCCTCACGCGCCGTGCCCAGGATCTCGCGGCGATTCGCGACGATTTCACATCGAGCGTGTCGCACGAGCTGCGCACGCCGCTGGCCGAGATCATGGTGTATGCGGAAATGTTGCAGCTGGGGCGGGTGAATGCGCCTGGCGAGCGGTCGCACGCCGTGAGCGTGATCGTGCGGGAGGCGCGGCATCTCACTCACCTGATCGACAACGTGCTGCTCTTCTCCCGGGCGTCGCGCGAGAAGCCGACCGCGCCGCCCGCGCATCCGCTTCCGCTCGCGCCGATCGTGCACGAGCTCGTGCGAACGTTCGCGCCGCTCGCGCGGCAGCATCGGATCTCGATTCGCGAGCAGCTGGACGAGAGTCTGGCGGCGGCGATCAGCGCGCCCGTGCTCCGGCACGCGCTTCTGAATCTGCTCGACAACGCCGCCAAGTATGCACCGCCGTCATCCGTGATCACGGTGAGCACCGTTCGCCATTGGGAGCTGGTGCGCATCTACGTCGACGATCAGGGTGCTGGCGTGCCGGTATCGGATCGGCAGCGCATCTGGGACCCGTACGTGCGGCTGCCGCGCGAAGTGAGCTCGTCATCGACGGGCAGCGGCATCGGACTCTCCGTGGTTCGTCATCTCGTGGAGCGGTATCACGGGCGAGCGTGGGTGGAAGATGCGCCCGACGGCGGAGCGCGGTTCGTGATCGAGGTTCCCGGAATGAGCATGCCGCGTACGAGCGAGCGCGATGTCGAATGGCAGGACGAGCGCTCGCCTGCAACGCAGAGCGGAGATTGAGAGGAGCCATGGCCAGGATTCTGGTAGTAGAGGACAGCGCCGATCTCGCGCGCGCACTGCGCACGAACCTCGAGCTCGAGGGACACGAGGTTGGCGTCGCGCTCGACGGCGAGCGCGGGCTCGCGCTCGCGCGCTCGTCGCGTCCCGATCTCATCGTGCTCGATCTGATGCTTCCGAAGATGGACGGGTATCTGCTGCTGCGCGCCGTGCGGGGTGAAGGGCTGCACATGCCCGTGCTGATTCTCACGGCACGATCGGACGAAGCGGAAAAGGTGCGCGGCTTTCGCTGGGGCGCCGACGACTACGTCACGAAGCCGTTCAGTCTCATCGAGCTGCTCGCGCGCGTGGATGCGCTGTTGCGTCGCTCGCGGCAGTCGACGACCACCGCTGCGGAGACGAACGATGCCGCGGTGCGCTTCGGCACCATCGAGGTGCATCCCTCGAAGCGGCTCGTGCTGCGACAGGGTGCTCCGGTGTCGCTTCGTCCCAAGGAGTTCGATCTGCTGATGGCGCTCGTGCGACGCGACGGCTCCGTCGCGCAGCGCTCGGAGCTGTTGCGCGAGGTGTGGGGCTACAAGCCCGCGATGGTGAGCCGCACGATCGACACGCACATCGTCGAGCTCCGCCGCAAGCTGGAAGATGATCCCAGCTCACCTCGCCACTTTCTCACCGTTCGGAAAACCGGATATCGTTTCGAGCGTTGATGTTTGCAGGCGAAACGGTAACGCGCCTCTGACCTCGCGCTGACAGTTCCACCTCGCGCGTGAGAATTCCGTGCGAGCATCGCCAACTCGGCAGCGCTTTCCCACCCGAGTCCTCCAGGTTGCAAGGGTACGGGCCCGCCCCGGACCTTCGCTGCGCGTGCGCGAAGCGCATCCGGGCGTCGCCTACGCAGGCGCACCCACTGTCTTCCGCGAATGCGGAAGGAGGACACATGCAATCGAAATTTCGTCAGGCTGGTGCATCGCTCGTCTTCCTTGTGCTCGCCGCCGCGGCGGCGCACGCCCAGGGGACTACCATTACCGGTCGTGTCACCAGCGACGCCGGTACGCCACTCACGTCGGCGAGCGTCCTTCTGGATGGAATGAGCATTGGCACCATCACGCGCGACGATGGCCGGTACACGCTGGTCGTGCCCGCCGCGCGTGCGAACGGACAGACCGCGAGTCTCGTCGCACGGCTGATTGGCTACAAGTCGGTAGCGGTGCCGGTCACGCTGGGCAACGCGCCGATCACGCACGACTTCGTGCTCGCCGCGAATCCGCTGCGGCTCGGCGAGATCGTGATCACGGGCACTGGCACGTCGACGGCGGCGGAAAAGCTGGGCAATGTGCGCAATCACGTCGACTCGACGTCCATCACGCGAAGCAACGAATCCAACGTCGTCGAATCGCTCGCGGGAAAGGCGCCGAATGTCGAAGTGACCGAGGCGAGCGGTGAGCCCGGTGCAGGATCGTACATTCGCATTCGGGGCACGCGCAGCCTCGCATCGGGGAACAGCCAGCCGCTGTTCGTCGTGGATGGCGTTCCAATCGACAACAGCAGCGTTTCGACCACGAACTTCAACCCGGTCGATGGCTTGACCGCCGGCGAGATCGAGGGAACCGCGCATCAGAACCGCGCTGCCGACATCAACCCGAACGACATCGAGAACATCGAGATCCTGAAGGGCGCGGCCGCCGGCGCGCTGTATGGTGCGCGCGCGGGGCAGGGCGTGGTGCTGATCACGACCAAGAGCGGAAAGTCGGGGGCGACTCGCTACTCGCTTCAGAGCAAGCTCTCGATCGACAAGATCACGGACCACTATCCGCTGCAGACTCGGTACGGGCAGGGATACTACGGACAGTCGCCATATGATCTGAATGCCGACGCCTCGGGTAATCCCGACTCGACCGCGTGCGACAACATTGGCAACTTCTTCTGCCGGACGAGCTGGGGTCCGGATCTCACCGCCACGGGCGCGACAGTCTACGATCACTCCAATGAGGCCTACGTCACCGGGCACACCACGGACAACAATCTCTCGGTCTCGGGAGGCAACGATCGCACCTCGTTCTTCCTCAGCGGAGCGTATCTCTACGATCGGGGGATCTTCGAGGGACCGAACAACAATTACCAGCGGTCCACGATCCGACTCAAGGCCACGCAGAAGCTGACCGACAGATTCGATGTCGGTGGCAACGTGTCCTTCGCCGACACGCGCGGAAATTATGTGGAGCGCGGAAACAACACGAACGGGCTCCAGCTCGGACTGCTCCGCACACCGCCCGACTGGAACAACCAGCCATACAAGGGACCGAACGGACAGATCACCTTCCGCTTCCAGCATCCGACGGTGTTCGATGCCGTGAGCGATCGCGGATGGAACAATCCGTTCTGGACGCTGAACGAGGGAACGCACAACTCGCAGCTCGGACGCGTGTACGGAAACCTGAACGCGAACTTCGACGCGACGGACTGGCTGAAGATCAACTATGTGCTGGGCGGCGACTATTACGCCGATGAGCGGCTCGAGGGAATCCCCCAGGGCTCGACCGCGCCGGCGCCCGCCGGCCGCGTCACCGAGGGGAAAATCGTCAACTACGAGCTGAATCACAATCTCACGGCGACGGCCTCGCACACCTTCAGCCCGAGCTTCGCCGGCACGTTCACGCTCGGCAACACGATCGACGATCGCAACTATCGCCAGCTCTCCGACGTGGGTCGGACGCTCGTGGCGTCGACGCCATTCAATCTCATCAACACGGTCACTCGCGACCCGACGCTCGACTTCATCCAGGAGATCAGGAACGTCGGCTTCTTCGGACAGGGAACGGCCGATCTCTTCGACCAGCTCTATCTGACGGCGGCGCTGCGAAACGACGGCTCGTCCACCTACGATCGGAGTCACCTCCGCGCGTGGTTCCCCAAGGCGAGCATGTCGTGGACGTTCTCCAAGGTGTTGCCGATTCCGGGGGTGTCGTTCAGCAAGCTGCGCGCGGCGTACGGTGAGGCGGGACAGGAGCCGCTGCCGTATCTCACCACGCAGACGTTCACGTCGAGCACCCCGTTTGGCACGATCTCGCAGGGTGTCGGCACTACTCCGACGTACAACGGCTTTGGCGGACTCGCATCGAGCATTCAGAAAGCGACGCCGTCGCTGGTTCCAGAACGGACCCGCGAATTCGAAGGCGGTTTTGATTTCGGATTCCTGAAGGACAAGGCCGATCTTGGCCTCACGTACTATCATGCGACGACGAGCAACGTGATCCTCACGCAGCGGCTCGCGTCGTCCTCGGGATATTTTCAGCAGGTCCAGCAGGGGGCGAAGTTCCGGAACACCGGATTCGAGGTGACGGCGAACGTTCGTCCGATCACCCGGCCGAACCTCACCTGGGAAGTCGGTGCGCAGTGGGCGAGGAATCGCAGCACCGTGCTCGATCTGCTCGGCGCCAATTTCGTCCAGCTCGATCCCAACTACAACACACCGCAGGAAGTCGCCATCAAGGGGCAACCGATCGGCGTGATGTACGACTTTGGGTGGGCGAAGTGTGGCATCAGCCCTAATGGAATGGGTGCCGTGGTCAACGGTGTCGACCTCGCAACGGCATGCGCCGGAGCGCCCAAAGGCGCGCTGTACATCGGTCCCGATGGCTTCCCGGTGGGCGATCCGAACCAGCGCATCATCGGTGACCCGAATCCGAAGTGGACCGGACGTCTCCGCACAGCGCTCACGATCAAGAAGTTTCAGGTTTCCGGGCTCCTCGACTTCAAGCACGGCGGCGTGATCAACAACGGCACCAAGGGCGCGCTCTACGCCTACGGCACGCACAAGGACACGCAGCAGCGCGCCGACTGCACCTTCGATGCAGCCGGTAACACGGTGTGCTCCGGAAATCTCAAGACGTTCGGACAGGGTGGCTGGTACGATGGGCCCGTCGTCGGGCCGGGCGCGGGC
>DASXQD010000275.1:0-4533 GCA_036493195.1 Gemmatimonadaceae bacterium
CCACCCGATTCTGGCTCCCCGATGCGGCGTTCGGCAATGGTGGTGTTGGGCTCTTCGCCACGGCGGAGATCGTGGAGAGCGTCGAGATCAGCCTCTATCTCATCGGCGTGACCGCCTACACCCGTGCGCAAATGGAAAAGGGCGCACGGCTCTGCGCCGAGGCGCTGGGGACCGAGGCGGTGCATCGCGCCCTCGTTCGCTTCGCGCAAGGACAACTCGGCAAGGACGTCGGAGTCCCCAACGACGTCGGCTTCGAGAACTTCGATTGGCAGACGGTAGCCAGCGCGCGCGAGGCGCTCGAGAGTCTCGGCATCGGCTACGGCGGAGCGGGCCGCGGAGCGGGACGTCATTACGAGTATCCGGGCGACCCGGTCGCACTCGGTGTCGGCACGCCAGTCACACGCATCGATGCACGATGAAGGACGGTGAAGGTCGAGCGCAAGAACATCTTCGCCAAATCGGGCGTGGCCGGCCGCACGGAGTCAGACACGCTCGCGCTCTCGCCAGGCCTCGAGATGCATCGGGCTCGTCCGGCAGGTGATGCCCGTGCTTCTCGTCGCCGCAGTGAGCCTCGTCGCATCGCCTGTCCTGGCCGTCGCCGCAGCGTTCTACCGGCGCGCGTACCAGCGCGAGGCGTCGCGCCGGCGTCGATGCGAGCGGGCCAGTCTCGAAATCGGAACGCGCGTCGGGAGCGAGTTCCTGCAGAACATGAGTCACGAGCTACGCACGCCGCTCAATGCGATCATTGGATTCGCAAACATCCTGGTCAGGAACCGGAGCGAGATGCTGGGCGAGCTGGAGCTCGTGTACGCCTCGCGGATCGTCGAAAACGGAACGCGTCTCCTTCGGCTTGTCGACAACCTGTTGCACCTCGGCGATCTCGAAGCTGGTCGGGTCGAAGTCGCGTTGCAGCGGGTCTCCGCGCGCGACCTCCTCGCGAGAGTCGAGGGACTCGTCGCGCCGCTCGCGCGAGCGGAAGGAGTGGAGTTGCAGGTGCAGTCGACCAACGCCTCGGTGCTGGTGTTTGCCAACGAAAAGCGGACGGGCCAGATCCTGCTGGACCTGGTCACCAATGCGGTGACCTTCACGCCCGAAGGCGGGACCATCGCCGTCGGGTGCGTCGTGCGTGATGGCTCGGCGCACATCGAGGTTCGCGATTCCGGTCCCGGCATGCGCCCCGACGAGCTCGTCGCGCTGTTCGAGCCAGTCACCTCCGTCGAGCACACCCGCGGCCAACCGATCGGCGACCTCGGACTGAGACTGGCGATCAGCCGTGCGCTGGCGCGTGGCATGGGCGGTGAGCTGGAGGCGGTGAGCGCCATCGGGCAGGGTAGCACATTCACTCTTCGCCTGCCGCTCGCGCGGAAGACGGACATGAGGACGGACGAATGATGGCTCGCCGATCGCGGGACAGCGCAAGTACGCTGGTCTCCTCACCGCGGGTGATCGCACAACTCTGAGCGGTCAGCGCGATCGAGTCTCGTCGGGCTCCATTCGCCGCGTCGAAAGCAGATGCATCGTTTGCACGATGTGCTCGACCAGCTCGCGATCAGTCGCCGACGCTCGTGCGTCGATTGGAAGCTCGTATCCGCCGATGACTGCCACCAAATGATCTCGCGATAGCGCCGAGAGTTGATGGCGCAGCACGTCCTCGCCTTGCGCAAACGTCGAGAACGGGTCGAGCACGGGTCGCACGGGCTGCGGCGATGCGCTCGCGGGTCTGGTCGATGCAGGGCCGCTGAAGAGGCTCGCCTCCACAACCGGAACACGAGCGGCTGGCTCGCGAAGCGCGTGGAGCGCGCGACGCAGCGCGCCCTCGAGGTACGCAGCGGTCAACCCCTCTGCCCAATACAGGAGTGCGTCCCGATTCGGCTGCGTTGTTTCACGCGGGGTTCGAAGCGCCCGACCATCCTCTTCGATGAACTCGATCCAACCTTCCCACAGTCCGTCCGAACCGGCGGCCCCACTCGCCTGCGCTCGATAGGATATGTTGTTGTCGTCCCGCACGAGCTCAGTGAATCGAACCAGAATCTCCGCCATGTTGTCGCCTCCTGCACGAGACGAATGCAAAGCATGCGCCCGCACCGTCGAGAAATGACGAAGTTCGCCTGGACGATCTCGTAGACGTGCATCTCTACCTGTTCGACCTCATCGGCGTCGGAGTCTTCGCCGTCAGCGGCGCGCTTGCGGCCGGGCGGAGGCGTCTGGACTGGATAGGCGTGATCGTCGCGGCCGCCGTGACTGCCGTCGGCGGCGGCACCATTCGCGATCTCCTGCTCGATCGACATCCGATCTTCTGGCTCACCGATGCGCGATACCTGCTGGTCATCATCGGTGCGACGATCGCCACGATTCTCTATGTGCGATGGAAGCGCGTTCCGGGCGTCGCGCTCGACGTGGCAGATGCACTTGGACTGGCGCTTTTCACCGTGACGGGAGCGCAGGTGGCCGAGCGGGCGGGAATGCCGGCCGTCACCTGTGTGCTGCTTGGCACGATCACGGGTGCGGCCGGAGGGGTGATTCGCGACGTGCTGTTGGCCCAGGTGCCGCACATTCTTCGGCGCGGGAGCCTCTACGCAACGGCTGCAATTGCCGGGGCGAGCGTGTACCTGGCGTTGGTCGCCCTCGGGGTGAGCACAGCGGTGGCCAGCGTGGCAGGAATGTCCTCCGTCGCCGTGCTGCGACTCGCGGCGATCGTGTGGCGCGTGCAGCTCCCGGCCTTCGAACTTCCCGACGTCGACGTGGCGCCGCCTGGCGTGCGCAGCGATCGATCCGAATCACCCCGCGACAGCTGAGGTGGTGCTTCCTCAATCGATACGCGGAGACTTCAGTGTATCTTCGAAGCTGGTCGATACGGCGCCTTGATTCGAATCGGTACGCCCACGGTTCCCCAGTGTATGCGCATCACGGCGTTGTCGCGCAGAACATTCGGAAAGTAGATCGCCAGTGTCTCCACGTGCGAGACTGATTCGGGAACGACATCGACGCGAAGCACGTCATCCGACGGTCCCGGATACGGCTTGTGAAACACGTGCGCGGCTCGACTGAAAATGACGGTCCACGGGCCGTGCTCGCGCGGCACCAGCCACAACGAGTACTCGCCCGCTTTGAGTGCATGGTCCTCGATCAGCACATCATGGTCGAACGAAATGCGAGTGGCCGAGTCCGCGCCGGGATGCCAGACGCTGTCCCACGGCACCAGCTGCCCGAAGAGCGCGCGCCCGCGTGCGACGGGCCGGCCATACTCCAGGGAGATCGTGGTGAAGGCCACCGTTTGGGATACGCTGCCGCGCTGGCTGAAGGGATACCCCTGCGCGAGCACGGAGCGCGGAAGAGTTGCTGCGAGAGCGCACAGCAGCGCGATTCCAGCTCGCCTCATACCAACCCTTTGACTCGAGAACGGGTGAAGTGACCAGGAGAGAACGGTAATCTGTTGCTGCCTTTTCCGCGGCGCGAGTGGACACATAGTCTTGACAAGGGAGTGCTCGCCGCATACGATACCCATAACCTTGCCAAGGGAAGCACATGTCGAAGCCGCGCGAAGCAGGCGACCTCCTCCAGGGCACGCTCGGGATTCTGATTCTCAAATCCCTCCTGCTCGGCCCGGCGCACGGCTATGCAATCTCGCGATGGGTCGAGGATGCCACGGACGATGTGCTACGCATCGAGGAGGGCTCCCTCTATCCAGCGCTGCGACGCCTCGAAGACCGCGAATGGGTCACCTCCGAGTGGGGTGTGTCCGAGAACAACCGGCGTGCGCGCTTCTACACGATCACGACCACGGGCCGCAAGCATCTGCGTGAGGAGGCCTCGATCTGGCTTCGCTACTCGCGCGCGGTGACGCGCGTGCTCCGCGCCGATCCCTCGATCGTATGAGCCAGGAGACTGGATCACGCTGGCGGCGGTATTTCCGATTTGTTCGGAGCAACGTGCCGGCCGATGTGGACGACGAGCTCTCGTTCCACCTCGAGATGCGCATCGAGCGGAATCTCGCGCTCGGCATGACGCCGGAGGATGCCCGCCGCGAGGCGATCGAGCGATTCGGTGACGTCGGCCACGTGCGCACCGTGCTCGTCGACCACGACCTTCGCAAGCACAACACGCAACAGCGCGCCGAGTACGTTGCGGATTTCGCGCAGGACCTCGCGTTCGGAGTGCGCGCGTTGCGTCGCTCGCCGGCATTCACGATCGCGGCAGCGGTGACCCTCGCGCTCGGAATTGGCGCGAACACCGCGATCTTCTCCGTCGTCAACGCCGTGGTGTTGCGGCCGCTCCCGTACGCGGAGCCCGATCGGCTGGTGACGATAGGGGACGGATCGAGCGGCGAATACCTGGCGCTCCGCGATCGGCTGCGCGCCGTGGTCGATCTGGCGGCGTGGGTGCCGGCCACTCATCCCGTCAATATTGGAAGCGAGGCGGCACGTCTGAAGGGAGTGGCGATCACGACCAATCTGATGCCTCTGCTGGGCATCTCACCCAGCATCGGTCGGGGTTTCACGACGGCCGATGGCGAGTATGGCAAGGACAACGTCG
>DASXQD010000276.1:0-10022 GCA_036493195.1 Gemmatimonadaceae bacterium
CGCGAGTACCTCGATGCGCTCGAGCCCTACGATGTCGCGCGCGGCGGTGAGTTCTGCTGGCACGATACGCTGTGGCGCGAGCTTCCCGACGATCTCTCCGCCCGATTCACGCACAAGCTCGGCTCATTGCACGCCGTGCACATCCCCGGCGCGAGTCAGCCACTCTCGATGTGGCATCGCGAGCTTCCGAACGGGCTCACGCCTGCCGCGTACATGGCGCTCCACCTGGACGAGCTCGAGCGCTTCGCGGCGGGGATGCCGGTGGACATCCTCTCGCATCCCACGCTGCTCCCGCTTCCGATTCGGGATGTTCCGGTGGACGAGCTGTGGACCGATGCGCTCGAGGAGCGGCTCGTCAACGCGCTCTTTCGCGCGGAGATCGCGTTCGAGATCTCGAACCGCTACCGCCCGCACGAGCGGCTGGTGAAGCGCGCGCACGACCGCGGCGTGCGGTTCTCGCTCGGCTCGGACGGGCACACGCGCGCGCAGGTGGGCGACCTCGCGTTCCCGCTCGAGATGGCGAGGCGCGTTGGCGCCGAGGATAGCACGCTCTTCGATCCGTTCGTGCACGGGACGCGCGCCGCGCGGTGATCCGCTACCACGCCCGCTGGGTGCTCCCGATCTCGGCGCCGCCCATACGCGACGGCACGGTGGTCGAGCTCGGCGGGCGCATCGTCTTCGTCGGGCCGCGCGACGACGCGCCCGGCGGTACCGATCGCGATCTCGGTGACTGCGCACTGGTGCCGGGGCTGGTCAACGCGCACACGCATCTCGAGCTCACCGTATTTCGTGGGTTGCTCGAAGAGCTCTCGTTTCGCGATTGGATCGCCCGGCTGCAAGGGGCGAAGGTCGCCGTCATGACGCCCGAGCGATTTCTTGATTCCGCGCGATGGGGAATCGCGGAGGGCGTGCGCGCGGGGATCACGACTTTCGCGGATACGTGCGACTCCGGCGTCGTGCTCGAGGCGATGCGCGAGCGCGGTGTGCGTGGGATCATGTACCAGGAAGTGTTCTCGCCATCCGCAGATCCGGCCGCGGTGCGCGAGGCCGCGGCACGCCTGGCGGAAAAGCTCGCGCGTCACGATGCGCTCGAAACCGAGCTCCAGCAGGTGGGCGTCTCGCCGCACGCGCCGTACACGGTCTCCGATCCACTCTTCGCTCTGGTTGCTCGCTCCGGGCGCCGCATTGCGGTGCACATCGCCGAAAGCGATGCAGAGCACCGCTTTGTCTGCGACGGCGAAGGCCCGTTTGCGGATGCTCTTCGCGCGCGCGGCTTTTCCGTTTCACCTCGCGCGTCATCTCCGATCGCTCTGCTGGCGAAGCTCGGCGTGCTCGATGCGCACCCGCTGCTCATTCACTGCGTGCGCGTGAGCGATGCCGACATCGTCGCGATCGCTGGCAGCGGGAGCACCGTGGTGCATTGCCCGATCTCGAATGCGAAGCTCGGCCACGGCATCGCTCCCGTGCTCGAGATGCTCGACGCCGGCATCGCCGTGGGACTCGGCTCCGACTCGATGGCCGCGAACAACCGCATGCATCTGCTCGAGGAGTCGCGCGCGGCGGTGCTCGCGCAGCGCATTCGCGGCGAACGATTCGATGCGCTGCCGGCATCGCGCGCGCTCGAGCTCGCGACCTTGGGCGGCGCGCGCTCTCTTGGACTCGCGGATCGCGTCGGCTCGCTCGAGATCGGGAAGGAGGCGGATCTTGCCGCCTTCGATCTCACCGCACTCGCCGGCACCGCTGATGCGGACCCTGCAGCCGCCCTCGTCTTCGCGCTCGGTGCCGAGCCGGCGAAGTTCGTTTCGGTTGCCGGAACCGTGAAGGTCTGGAACTGGGAGCTCCTCAACGAGGATCTAGAGCTCGAGGGTCGCGTGCGGGAGACCTCGGCTGCCCTCAAGAACTGGGTTTTGAGCAGTCCCAGTCGCTAAGGCACAAGAAAAGTCGCACGCGCGATGCGCAAACGACGGCTGAGTGACGATCAGGCGACAATCGATTTCGATAATTGCTCCCTCGCGGCCAACAATTCGTGCGCTCGGCGCCGCGTTCCCTTTCGCCCCCGGCAGGGCAGGAGCAATCGCCCCATGTTTGCATCGCATCGTACCTCGGCGAGCATCGCCATCGCCGTCCTTCTGGCCACCACGACCGTCTGCTCGAAATCGGCATCACAGGCATCGACCACATCGGCCAGGTCATCGAGCAAGTCGAAGATCGATAAGAATCTCACCGATTTGCCCACGTATCCGAACCTCACGTCCGGCATGATGATGGGGCATCCTCCCACTCAGGGCGGCCTGTACGACGCCCACACGAACGATTCCTTCGAGCAGGTTCTCGCATGGTATCGCGCCAAGCTTCCCGGAGCGCGCGAGCAGAAATCGATCGTGGACGGCGTGAACGGGCAGAAGGGTATCGAGCTGCATCTGGCCAAGTGGAACCAACAGGTCGTGATCACATCGCGTCCAGGCAGTCCAGGCACGGCGTTCGCGCTCGGTCAGGATGCGCATCACTAGGCGCAGCAAGGCACTCCGCTCTGGCGCGGGTTCTGTCCCTCCCGTTATTTTGCGTCACACACCTCAGTCTGACGCTTTCGGGAATCCATGGGCGAACCCACGACCGGGCGCACGACAAAGATTTGGCGCGACGGCCAGTTCGTCGCATGGGACGACGCGACCATCCACGTGATGAGTCACGCCGTTCATTATGCGTCGAGCGTGTTCGAGGGCATTCGTTGCTACGAGACGCCGAGCGGGCCTGCCGTTTTTCGTGTGGCAGATCACATGCGACGGCTCCAGGATTCGTGTCGCATCTACCGCATGCCGCTCAAGCACGACCTGGAGACGCTGATGCAGGCGGCCAGCGACACTGTGGCGGCCAACGAGCTGCGTCACTGCTACCTGCGTCCGATCGTCGTTCGTACGGGTGAGCAGATGGGTGTGTACGCCGCCGATGTTCCGGTCGAGACGTTCATCATCGCCTGGAATTGGGGCCGTTATCTGGGCGAGGACGCGCTCAAGCTCGGCGTCGACGTTTGCGTGTCGAGCTGGCGGCGCGCGGCTCCGGATACGATTCCGGGGATGGCGAAGGCGAGCGGCAATTATCTGGGCTCGCAGCTCACCAAGATGGAAGCGCGGCTCGACCGGTATGCCGAAGGAATCATGCTCGACAGCGCCGGGCACGTGTCCGAAGGCAGTGGAGAGAATCTGTTCGTCGTCAGGGACGGAGTGATCTACACCGCCACGCTCGGCGCCAGCATTCTCAAGGGGGTCACGCGCGACTCGGTGATGGTCATCGCGCGCGATCTGGGGTATGAGGTTCGCGAGGAGACGATCCCGCGCGAGATGCTGTACATCGCGGACGAGGTGTTCTTCTCCGGAACTGCCGCGGAGATATCGCCCATTCGTTCGGTGGATCGAATTCAGGTCGGGGAAGGGAAGCCGGGCCCGGTCACGCGCGCGATCCAGGAGCAGTACCTGGGCATCTGCAAGGGCGAGATCGAGGATCGCTTCGGATGGCTCACTATGGTGAACGACACAGTGTCGATAGCATGAGGGCATGCTCCCGCACTGATTGATCAGGCGGGAGTTTTCGTATCGGCCGCGGAGGGAATTGTGGTCGTTGGATGTCTGGCACTAAATGCTTCGTTCGAACCGCTGACCATGGTTCCCATGCGTCGGGCGCTCCGCCTCGTGCTCGATGGAAAGGCGGAGATCGTGGAAAGCGACCCGGGACGCCTCGTGCGCTCCGAGCGGCTCACACTGCCGCGCCCTGCGGTCATTCGGCTCATGAAGTTCATCCACGTGCCGCGCCGATTCCGGCGTCAGGTGACCAACACCTTCCTGTTCGCGCGCGATCGCTACCGTTGCCAGTACTGCGGGCGCACACAGGTGGAGCTGAAGCCGCGCGAATCACTCACGCGAGATCACCTCATTCCGATCTCGCGCGGCGGAACGAACGAGTGGACGAACGTGGTCACCGCCTGCTCGCCGTGCAACACGCGCAAGGGAAACCGCATGCCCGAGGAGATCGGCATGCACCCGATGACGCATCCCGTCGAGCCGCACTTCGTGCATCTGAGCTGGGCGGTGCGCCGCCTCACGCCTGCGCAGTCGAACTACATTCGGCTGTTCTACGGCGAGGAGACGCTGCACCAGCTCGAGCACATCGAGCGCGCAGGACATCGCCCGCTCGCCCTCGGCATGCGCGAGCGCGAGTAGCACCAGAGCTCAGCGCGGCCGGAACATCTTCGAGCGGGCCTCGTAGTGCTTGTCCTGCCCGCCGAGGAGCTTCGTGATAAACGTCTTCGCTCCCTGGCCCAGCGCGGTACCTGGACTTTTCTGGCCGCGCACCGCCGGCGCCACATCTCCCTTGAGCCAGCGCTCCACCTCGTCCAGATCGCTCACCGAGAGCATCTGCACATCGAGCACGAGGTTGTAGTAGTACTTGTCGTGTCCATCGGGCGCCGCCAACGCGGGCTGCGCCGGATGCGACAGCAGCTCCTCCACGGGATCGAGACTGTCGAAGCTGCCGAGTGCCGTGACGTGGTCGCCCTCGATGCGCGTGACGGTGTAGCGGCGCTTGAGTGGATTGTAGCGCACGATCACGTCCCACTCGAGCTGGCGCTTGAGATCGTCGAAGAAGCCCGCCGCCCCCCAGAGCTCGAGTCGATAGTGCAGCCGCGCGGGGAAGCCGCTGTGCAGCATCTCACGGATGTCGCGATCCGAAAAGATGTTCATGCTGCGGACGAGCGGCGCGCCGCGCTGTCCGCCAACCGCGGTCGTGAGACTCACCTCCACGCGCGACGGACCCTGCGCCATCGCTCGCGAGAGCGGCGTCACGGCAAGCGTGAAGATCAGGAGCACACGGGGGAGTGTTCGCACGCTAGAAGCGATGCCTCAGCCGTATGAGGAGATTCACCCCATTGCTCCAATCCGTGAGCGACTTCGCGAGATAGAAGCCGACGTAGTGCAGGTCGACACCCGCGCCGGCGTCGTACTTGAACGTGCTCAGCGAGGGGATCGCATCGGAGGGATAGCGAATCTCTCCGAACCGCGGCCCGGAAATCCATCCACGTCCGCCATCCGCGAACGCGACGAATGCCACATCGCGATCCACGCGAAAACGCTGCGCACCGTCCCGATCGCGCCGGCCGAAGAGTCGGATGCGCGAGTCGTGGCGATACTCGATCTGGCCGAGCAGCATGCGGTCGCAGAGCGCGGGCTGGCCTGGGATCGCCGCCGGCCCTGGATTGCACGAGAGCACGTCCGCTCCGCCGAACGGCGCCCTGAAGTCGTAGCCCGGCAGCGTGCCCGCACCGCCAAGGGCGAAGCGACGCTCGAGCGGCAGCGAGTTGTCGCCGAACCCGGCCCCGAGAACCAGGCGGAAGTTGAGCTGCGACTGCGGCGACACGCGGTTGTAGCGGCGCAAGTCCGCGAACAGCCGTGTGTACCGCACGCGAACGGCCGAATCGCTCGGAGGGCGCGCGACGAACGAAGCCGGCCCTTCTCGCAGATGACCGGCGCCGCCACCCTCCAGCGAGGCGTCGATCAGCCAACCGGTGGACGGATCGCCGATGTTGTTGCGCGTATCGAAACGGAGGAGCGCCTCACCGATCCAGATCCGTCCGTCATCGAGCGTGGGATTGGGACGCCAGTTGGAGCCGTTGCGGAAGAGCGTGAACGGATTGCGCGCCTCGCGCGGCTCCCATCGCTCGCGGCGCACGCCCAGCTCGAGCGAAAGCTTGCGCCCGGCGTGCGCGCCCACCCATGCGTGCGCGCCTTTCGTGTTGTAGTAGTCGCGGTAATCCCTGTGCAGGAAAAAGCTCGCGAGCGACACCTCGCCATCACGCAGCTGCCACGACTCCGCTGGCGTCACGACATCGTAGCCCTCGATGCCGAAGCGCACATTGTGCGCACCCCCCAACGTCAGCTCGCTGCTCGCGTGCCATCCGAGATTATCGCCCTTCCACTCGAAATGATCGGCCGAGCGGTAGATGCCGAGTGCGGAGAGGCGAAGCGTGCCGATCCCGATGTTCTGCCGAATCGATGGCCCTCCGATGATCGGCAGTCCCTCGACACGATTGTACGGGCCGCCCACGAGTGTGAAGCCATGGCGCTGCCGTACGTGACGCCGCAACCAGTGCCTGAACCAGTTCGCATCCGGAATCTCCGCGCCTTCCGGAGACTCCGCGATGATGAGCTCTCCCGATTGCCGGAAGCGCAGCGGATCTCTGTGCACCTGCACCACGCCGCCGACCGTCGTGCTGTCGGCGCCCGCAACCGTTCCACCCGTGACGATCAGATCCTTGTCGACGTGCCCACCCGGCTCGATCGTGACCGGTCCATTGATGACGATGACGCTGCCGTGCACCTTGCCCGCAATCGTGAGCGGACCCCACAGCACCGCGACGTTACCGGCCACCGAGTCGCCGGCGGCGATCGATGTCGGGCCGGTGTTCCGCAGCGCGGCGACGGCGTTGAACAAGTACGCGATCTCGGCCGCGTCGTCGTACGACAGCGAATCAGCGGCGGTGTCCGACGCGATATCCGCAGTGGTGTCTCTCCCCTGCGAGTCCGGCGCAGCCTGCACGCGCGGCTCGGCCTGCGCTGGCGCGCGCACCGCGAGCGTCGCGCACGCGAACGTCGCCACCACCACGAGCCCCGTGTACCTCTGCGCGCCTATCATGCGCCCGTCCATTCGATCGACAACCGGCGCATCCGCCGATAGAGATTCGGGCGATCGGTGCGAAGGCGTCGCGCCGCCTCCGCCACGTTGCCGTTCGCAGCCGTCAGTGCGCGAGAGATGAGCTCGCGCTCGTAGTCGTCGAGCGCGTCACCCAGCGGCTTGTCGGGATCGATCGCGAGCGGCGCATTCGTCGATGGCGTCGAGCGACCGATCGCGAGCACCGCACCCACATCCGTCGCGGTCACATCCGCGCCGGCGTGCAGAATGCCCAGCCGCTCCACGATGTTCGCGAGCTCGCGCACGTTTCCCGGCCAGCGATAGCGGCGCATCAGCTCGAGCGCGCCCGGCGTCCAGCGCGGCGCTGGATAGCCGCGCGCGCGTCCGAGTGCAGAGAAGTGCAGCACGAGCGCGTCGATGTCGTCCACGCGATCACGCAGCGGCGGCAGCTGCATCGGGATGACGTTGAGCCGGAAGTAGAGATCCTCGCGAAAGCTCCCCTCGGCCACGTTCCTCTCGAGATCCTTGTTCGTGGCCGCCACGATGCGGACGTTCACCGGAATCGGCTTGCCGCCGCCCACGCGCTCGATCTCCTTCGCCTCGATCGCGCGCAGCAGCTTCGCCTGCGCTTCTGCGCCCAGGTCGCCCACTTCGTCCATGAAGAGCGTGCCCTGATCCGCGAGCTCGAAGCGTCCGATGCGCCGGTCCGTCGCGCCGGTGAAGGCGCCGCGCTCGTGCCCGAACATCTCGCTCTCCACGAGATCGCGCGGTATCGCGGCGCAGTTCACGCGCACGAAGGGCTTGTCGCGGCGCGGGCTTCCATAGTGGATGGCTGCGGCCGCGAGCTCCTTTCCCGTGCCCGATTCACCCATCACCAGCACGCGCGCCTCGCTCGGCGCAATGCGCGCGATCATCTCGCGCACGCGCTCGATGGCGGCGCTCCTCCCCACCATCTCGCCCGTGAGCCCGAACTCCTCGCGCAGCGTCTGCGCCTCGCGCCGCGCCTGGCGAAGATCGAGCGCGGAGCGGATGGTGAGGAGCATCGCCTCGTGCGTGAGCGGCTTCTCGAGAAAGTGGAAGGCGCCGAGCTTGGTCGCGCGCACGGCGTCGCTGAGCTCCGCGCGGCCGCTCATCATGACCACGGGCAGGGATGGGAATCGCTCGCGCAGCTGACTCAGTGCGGCCATCCCATCGAGCTCGCCCGGCATCATGAGATCGAGCAGCACGGCGTCGGGCTCGCGCTCCGCAGCCGCGCGCACTCCCGCCGCGCCGTTGGCCGCGTCGCGCACGCTGAAGCCTTCGCCGCTCAGGATCGCGCCGACCATCCGCCGGATGTTCGGCTCGTCGTCGACGACCAGAATCTCAGGCATCGCTCATGGCTGCCTCGGCGGCAACGCCTGCGACGGCTGACGCTCGCTCAGCAGTTTCGTGGTGAAGCGCTGTCCTTCCGAGATGCGCTCGACCTCGACCGCGATGGAGTCGATCGCCTGCTCCATGCGCTCGAGTCGGCCCATGATCTCGGGCGGCATCTTTGGCTGTAACGCCTCGCGATCCATTTTGCGGGCGATCGCACGCGCGATCGGCCAGCCTATGGCGGTCACACCCATCATGATGAAGAGCACGATCGGTATCAGTTCGCCCGGGATGTTCATCACTCCTCCAGTGCTGTCGGTTCTGCGACGCTTCCAGTAGTTGGAAGCGTGATGATGATTTCGGTGCCTTCCCCCTTCTCACTCCGTGCTTCGACGGTGCCATGATGGGCGAGAATCGTTTGCCTGACGATCGCGAGTCCGAGGCCGGTCCCCCCGGGCTTGCTCGTGACGTACGGATGCCAGATGGTCGCGAGGCGGTCCGCCGGAATCCCGACGCCCTCATCCTGCACGCTCAGCTCGACCATCTCGCGTTCGTGCATGGAGCGTCGTCTCAAAGAGATCAGCACGCGAGGCGTGTTACCGCTTGCTTCGATCGCGTTGATCACGATGTTGGTGAGCGCGCGCGCGAGAGCATCGTGATATCCGCGGACGAGCGGCATGCTCTCGTCCCACACCTCCACGTCCACCACGGCACCCCCGCTGCGCAACGAGTGAGCAACGGACTCCGCCAGCTCCACGAGATCCACGTCGGCGGCAGTTCCCTCTGGCAGCGTCCCGAACTGCGCGAAGCTCCGCGCCATCAGCTCGAGCCGCCGCGATTCCGTTTCCAGCACCTCGATGTACTCGTTGAGGCGCGCATCGCCGGCGCTCGCGCGACGCAGGCTCGTGACCGCGAGACGAATGGGCGTGAGCGGATTCTTGAGCTCGTGCGCCACGCGTCGCGCCGTCTCACGAAATGCCTCCAGCCGCTCGGCCTCGAGCTCCCGCTCGCGCGCGGCGGCCAGCGCACTCGCCATCTTCCGCATGCGCCGCCTCAGCGTCTCGAACTCGGGCGCACCGCGACGCGGTGGCCCCTCCGGCAGCGGCCGCCCGCGCGCGATCAGCTCCGTCCACTCCACCACCTCGCTCAGCGGCCGGCTCAGTTGCCGGCTCAAATGCCCGGCGGTGCGCGACGCGATGAGGGCCAGCAGCAGGATCCCGATCGTCGCCACCGCTGCCGCGATCACGACGATCCGCGAGATCAGGTATCCCACACGGGATGCCTGTTCGAGTGAGTTGGAGAGCACCTGCTCGTGCTCCGCTACGGCCGACTCCTGCTCCGGCGTGAGCCGCGATGCCCGCGCGGCGGCGATCGCCTTCCGGCCCGTGTTCGCCGCATGCTCCCATGGCGCTCGTCCGCTCAGCACTGGAAGCGCGTTGCGCACGAGCTCCGCGCCACCCAGGAGCAGAAAGCTCGACGGGATCAGTGCGAAGAGCACGAGAGAGATGAGCACGCGTGCCCGGAAGCTGAGCCGCTTCACGGTGTCATGTACGGGAGGGTTCTGAGGACTGTTTCATCCTGCGACAGTCAGAAGCTAGCCCTCGCGGCCGAGCACGTGTAGGGCTCGCCTTCCCTCAGCTGTCCAACTTGTTGTAGATTACGGGATTGTATGATTGTAGCTCGTCCGTGATGTCGCATGACTGGACGCTTGATCGCGTCCTTTCCGCACGTGCCGGTGAGCACCCGGGTCGCACGGCGTTGGTGGCGAACGGTCGCGAGCTCACGTACGCACAGGTGAGCGCGAAAGCGACCTCGTTGGCGGCTGCGCTGGCCGAGTTGGGAATCGGAACGGGCGATCGCGTCGCGATCGTGATGCCGAATTGGTCCGAGTGGGTGATCGCACTCCTTGCGGCCTCGAAACTGGGTGCCACGGTCGTTCCCGTGAATCCCCGGCTCAGCTATCACGAGCTGAAGTACCAGCTTCGGCCTGC
>DASXQD010000277.1:0-2148 GCA_036493195.1 Gemmatimonadaceae bacterium
TGTATCCGCCTATCCCCGAACAGGGGAGCGTGGGCGCCAGTGGGGATCTGGCGCCCCTCGCGCACCTCGCGCTGTCTCTCATAGGGGAAGGGACGCTCATCAAGAACGGTACGGAAGCGCCGGCCCGAAAAGTACTCGAGAAGATCGGGGCGAAACCGGTGGTGCTCGCGCCCAAAGAAGGCATCACCCTTATCAATGGCACGCAGACGCACACCGCCGTCGCGCTCATCGCCCTCGTCCACGCGCGCTCGCTCTGGCGCACCGCGCACGTCGCCGGCGCGATGTCGCTCGAGGCGCTCCTCGGCACTCCGGTCGCATTCGATGCGCGCATTCACGAGGCACGCGGCCAGAAGGGCCAGATCCGCTCGGCCGCGCTTCTGCGCGACTTGCTTGCCGACAGCGAGCTTCGCGAATCGCACCGTCTCGGCGATCCGCGCGTTCAGGATCCTTATGCGCTCCGGTGCATGCCGCAGGTGCACGGGCCGGTTCTCGACGCTCTCGACTGGATCGACGACGCGGTGTCGCGCGAGCTCAACGCCGCGACGGACAATCCGCTCGTGTTCGAGAACGGCGAGACCTTGAGCGGCGGCAATTTCCACGGTCTGAGAGTGGGGATGGCGCTCGATTTTCTGGCGATCGTCCTCACGCACCTGGCCACGATCGCCGAGCGAAGGATAGATCGACTGGTGCATCCCGATCTCAATCAGGGGCTGCCACCGTTCCTCTCGCCTGATCCGGGAGTGAATTCCGGATTCATGATGGCCCAGGTGACTGCGGCGGCGCTGGCGAGCGAGTGCAAAGTCCTATCACATCCGGCAAGCGTCGACACGATCCCGACCGACGGCAGCAAGGAGGATGTCGTTCCGATGGCGATGGGCGCCGCGTGGAAGGCGCGGCGCGTCGTGCGCAATCTGGAGAACATCCTCGCGATCGAGCTGATGTGCGGCGCACAGGGAATCGACTTCCGCGCGCCACTCAAACCGGGTCGCGGCGTTCGCACGGCGCACGAGCGCGTCCGTGCGATCGTGCCGCGACTCGAGCAGGATCGCGTGCTGAGCGGAGACATCTCTGCTTTGATGGCGGCGGTCTCCGAACAACGATTCGCGGACATCGGGACCGTCGCATGACGAAGGTGAAATCAGAGACGGCGCGAAAGTCGCCCGAGAAATCCGCCAAGATGCGGGGCCCGATCCACGCCCCGCGCGGGACCACCATCTCGTGCAAGGGCTGGCACCAGGAAGCCGCGCTCCGAATGCTGATGAACAATCTTGACCCCGACGTCGCCGAGCGGCCGGAAGATCTCGTGGTCTACGGCGGAACCGGCAAAGCGGCGCGCAACTGGGAATGTTTCGACGCGATCGTCCGCGAGCTCAAGACGCTCGGCAACGACGAGACATTATTGGTGCAGAGTGGAAAGCCCGTCGGCGTCTTCCGCACGCACCCCGGCGCGCCCCGCGTGTTGATCGCCAACAGCAACCTCGTGGGACGCTGGGCAACCTGGGAGTATTTCCGCGAGCTCGAGCGCAAAGGCCTGATGATGTATGGAAAGATGACGGCCGGCTCGTGGATCTACATCGGGTCGCAGGGAATCGTGCAGGGCACGTACGAGACTCTTGGCTCGGTCGCGCGCAGGCACTTTGGCGGAACGCTGCGCGGCCGCTTCGTGCTCACCGCGGGACTGGGCGGCATGGGCGGGGCACAACCGCTCGCGGCCACGATGCAGGGCGCGGCGGCGCTCATCGTCGAAGTGGACGAATCACGCATCGCGAAGCGCCTCGAGACGCGCTATCTCGATAGACAGGCGCGCGATCTGGACGACGCGCTGGATCTCATCACGCGCGCAACCCGCGCCGGCGAAGCGGCATCCGTCGGCCTTCTCGGCAACGCCGCGGATGTTCTGCCCGAGCTTGTCGCGCGCGGCGTCCATCCCGATGTGGTCACGGATCAGACGAGCGCCCACGACATGCTGAACGGCTACGTCCCGGCGGGAATGACGCTGGCGGAAGCGCTGGTGCTGCGCGAGGCAGATCCCGATGAGTATGTACGGCGATCGACCGCGTCTGCAGTGCGTCACGTCACGGCAATGCTGGAGCTACAGCAGCGCGGCGCCGTCACCTTCGACTACGGCAACAACATCCGCGCGCAGGC
>DASXQD010000278.1:0-5908 GCA_036493195.1 Gemmatimonadaceae bacterium
GCGACTGGGACGAGCCGTCGCATCCCGAGCAGCTGTACTATCGGAGCGATCACTACAACTATGCGAAGCACGGCATTCCGATCGTGTTCTTCACGACGGGACTGCATGCCGATTATCACAAGGTCACCGACTCGCCGGACAAGATCGATTACGACAAGATGTCGCGCGTGGCGACGTTGATCCTGCGTATCGGCACCGCGCTGGCGAACTCTCCAACTCGCCCGCTTCCGGCAGCGCTCTTGCGATAGAGTCCCCCGAGTAACGTGAGCCTCATGTAGTCGTCACCCAGAGAAGGGGTGACCCATGGGCGCCCGCTCGGTGTATTGAAATTCAATACTCAGGGGGTTGCATGCTGCTCGGCAACGTACGCGCATCGCTCACGCGAGACGACGCACAGCTGGCTCTTCGCCTGCTCGCGCACGGCGAAGCGCGGGAGCTGGATGCGGCAGAGGTGCGTTTGCGCGAGGAGGGGATCGACGCGATCCTCGACGATCCGCGTCTGCTCTCCGCCATCATCGAGTCTCGTGCCGGCATGCAGGTCTCCGTGCGACTGTTCTGGTACGTGGCGGTACGCCGTGCGCTGCGTCGTGTCGGTGAAGAGGATCGCGCGCTGGCGGACTACGTCGCCGCGATTCTCCTGCACTTCGGCGCGCGTGGAAGAGCCGAGCGCATTTCGGAAACGGACGACCAGCTGTTCAATACGCTCGCGGAGCTGATGGGCGAAGTCGATACTCCGGATGCGCGGCGCAGCTTTCTCGTGCGGCAGCATCTGGGCAATTTCGCGCTGTGGTCGAGCGGGATGTTTCCGGACCGCATCGAGCACAAGCGCTGGCGGCGCGGCGGTCCCGATCTCGATTACTTCGAGGAGATGGGGCGGCGCGGCTTCACGCTCGCGGCGGAGCACCGCCTCGCGCAGGAGCACGGGCTCGACGCGCTGCTGCGGGTCGCCGCGAGCCGCTTCGCCGCCCTCCGCTGCGCGCTCAACGAGGTAAGCGACACGCTTCTGTTCCCGAATGGAAGCTCGCCCGAGCGGCTAATGCGCCAGGTGCGCGCCGAGGCCGCGTGGCGCTGGGTGTCCTAGCGCGCGCTCACGCTTGCGCACGCCTGTAGCGGCTCCCTATCGTTCGCGATGCAACGGCTGGTAGAAGAGGGTTTGCGAAACGGGAGCAAGTCAGCCGTGGACGGGATCACACGATGCTGAACGATCCGTCATCGCGTGCGCGCGCACGCATGATGCGCGAAGCGCTGGTGGACGCGAAAGTCGGCCTGTCGCAGAGCCGCGCCGCGCGCGATTCGGTGCGTGCGCAGCTCGAGCGCGAGCGCACGGAGCTCGCGACCGTGCGCAGGCGCGGTCAGCTCGCCGCGGGCATCAACGATGGCGAGACCGTGCGGCTTGCCACCGAGTACGAAGGCAGGCACTCGGAGCGCATCGCGATTCTGGAGCGGAAGCTTGCGGCGCTCGAGCAGGAGGTGGCGCTCGTCGAGCGGGAGACCGCGGAGATGACGGCGCAGCTCAAGCGTCTCACGGGCGTGGGCGATACGGGCGCCTCTCCGCCTCCGGATGCGTCCACCTCGGGCGCGGGCGAAAACGCCGAAGCGAGCGATCTCTCCGAGCTCGACGCGCTCCGTCGCACCGCGGAACGTTCGGCGCGCGACGCCGACGCCGAACGTCGTCTGGCGGATTTGAAGCGCCGGATGGGCAAGTAGCCTTTCGAACGTTGCGAGCGGCAGCAGCGGGCTCTCTTCGCGAGATGCGCTTCGCAATCGCGACGACGGCGTGCGTCAGTGCACTCGCTCTGTCGTTCGCACCGGGCGCGCGCGCGCAGGCGGGGAACGCCGTGCGCTGCGAAGGACAGATCATCAGCGACATCCAGGTCCAGACGCGGCCGCCGTACTATCCGCGCCACGGCAAGTGGTGGGAATCCCCGATCGGGATTCTGAGCTCGATCCACGCGAATACGAAGCCGGATGTCGTGCGCCGCTTTCTGATCGTCGCGCCCGGACAGCCCTGCGAGGAACGGCGGCGCAGTGAATCCGAGCGCCTGCTGCGCGCGCAGCCGTTCATTGCCAGCGCATCGGTCAGAGCCTACGACGATGGGAATGGCGGCGTGATCATCGTCGCCCAGACCACGGACGAGCTGACCACGATCATCGACGGCCGCACGTCGGCGTCGAGTCCGTACATCGCGGGGCTCACGCTTGGCGATGGCAACATGGGGGGCGACGCGAAGTACGTGAGCGCGCACTGGGCAGAAGGAGACTTTCGCGACTACTTCGGAGCCAACTACACCGACTATCAGTTTCTGGGCCGCCCGTGGCGTCTCGACCTGCAGGGGCTGCGCGGGGATGCTGGGATCAGCAACTGGCTCGTGGGTGCCGCGCACCCGTTCTACACCGACGAGCAGCGATTCGCCTGGCGTGCGGTGGCGCTCGACCATCAGGACATCTATTCCTTCCGTCGCTCCAACGACACATCGGCGGTGATCGACTTCTCGCGCAAGTTCGTCGACATCGGCGGCGTGGTGCGCCTGGGACAGCCCGGGAAGCTGAGCCTCTTCGGCATGAGCCTCTCCAGCGAGGACGACACACCGGCGCTGCCGCCCGTGCTCACGCCGGGCGTTCCGTACGACACGCTCACGCAGATTCTCGGACGACACAAGAACGCGCGACTCAATCTGCTCTGGGGCATTCGCAGTATCGATTTCGTGCGCGTCGAGCGTTTTGATGCGCTCACCGCCGCGCAGGACGTGCAGTCCGGATTCCAGCTCTCGACGCTGCTCGGTCGCAGCCTCCAGGTGCTCGGCTCCACCGATGACGACATCTTTCTCGCGACCAATCTGTACGCCGGTGCAGGCAACAGGCACACGTTCGCGTATCTGCAGGCAGCGTTGGAGGGTCGCAACAGCTACACCGAGAACCGATGGGATGGGATCGTGGGCAGCGCCCGCATTACGATGTACCAGCGCCTGTTTGGATCGCACACGCTCGTCGGATCGGTGGACTGGGCCGGCATCTGGCACCAGCGCGTGCCGGTGCAGCTTCCGCTGGGTGAGCTCGATGGCGGCGTGCGGGGTTATCACGCGTCTCCCGACGCGGGGAACATTCGCTTCGTGACCCACCTCGAAGACCGCTGGTATCTTGGCAAGCTTCGCGATCAGGCGGACATCGGCATGGCGGCGTTCGGCGACGCGGGCCGTGTATGGCAGGGCGATGCGCCGCTTGGCTACGGAGTGACGACGCCGCTCAAGTTCGGCGCCGGACTCGGCGTGCTCGTCGCCGTGCCCCCGGGATCGAAGATCACGTACCGGCTCGACATCGCGCGCGCGCTATCGCACGACCTTCGCGCGCGCTGGCAGTTTCGCGTGAGCTTCGTGAACGCGGATCGCTTTCTCAATCGAGAGCCGCGCGACGTACGCTCGGGCCGCGAGCTCGTGACGCCGAACTCGGTGTTCACGTGGCCCTGATGTAGCGCTCGAAACTCACTCCCGAGACTCAGGTGCTCACCGATTGCGTGAGGCGCTTGAGCAGCGGCACGAAGAAGATCATGAGCAGCGACGCCGACAGTGCCATGATCAGAAAGATCGTGTAGAAGCCGTGATTCGTCGTGGCCATGTGCTGCAGCATTCCGAGAAAGCCGCTCGACGGAGCCGGTGGCGCCTGTCCCGGAGTGGGCGTGAGCTCGGCGATGGTTCCCGCGATCTTGTTCGCCGCGCTGTTCGCGAGGAACCACACACCCATGAGCAGCGATGCGAATCGCATCGGCGCCACTTTCGTGACGTACGAGAGTCCAACGGGCGAGAGACAGAGCTCGCCCCAGGTGTGAAAGGTGAATGCGGCCACGAGCCACAGCGGGCTGACCAGCACACCGCGGTCCGCGCGACCGCCTCCGATCACCATGAACACGAAACCCAGGCCAAGGAGCGCGAGGCCGATCACCATCTTCAACGCCGTGGACGGCTCGCGCCCGATCTTCGCGAGCTTCACCCAGATCCATGCGAACACCGGCGCGAAGAGAACGATCACGGCCGGGTCCACGTTCTGGGACCAGGCAGCGGGAATGTGAAACGACCCAACCTGGAGATTCGTGTTGTTGGCCGCGAACAGATTCATCGAGCTTCCCGCCTGCTCGTAGCAGGCCCAGAAGACGACGACAAAAAAGGCCACGATGTAAATCGCGATCACGCGCTTCCGCTCCTCGCCATGTGAGCCGAGGATGGTGACTGTGAGCGATGCGCCGATCGTTGCCGCTACGAATGCACCCAGAGGATCGAAGCCGCCGAGCAGCGCACTGACGGCGACTCCTGCGACCGCGCCGATCAGTCCGTGCACGAGCACCTTTCGATCCGCCGACACGATCGGCTTCGCGACATTGGGAATCTGCTTCGTGGCGCGCACGCCGATGCCCGGGAGGTACTTGTCGCGGAGGGCGACGTACACGATCAGTCCGAGCAGCATCCCGACGCCCGCGGCGCCGAAGCCCCAGTGCCAGCCGCGGTCGCCGAAGCGCGTCTGGTCCGCGAGATACCCGCACACGAGACCGCCGAGAAACGCGCCCGTGTTGATGCCAACATAGAAAATCGTGAAGCCCGCGTCGCGGCGCGAATCGCCGTCGGCGTAGATCTGGCCGACCATCGTCGAGACGTTCGGCTTGAAGAAGCCCGTGCCGATGATGATGAGCGTGAGCCCGACGTAGAACATCGTCATGGAAGGGACGGCCAGGCAGAAATGTCCCGACGCAATCACGAGCCCGCCGATCACGAGCGAGCGTCGCGTTCCGATGAATCGATCCGCGAGATACCCGCCGATCAGCGGCGTGAGAAACACCAGCATCGTGTACGTGCCGTACAGGTTGGCCGCACGCGCGGTGTTCCAGTGAAGCGCCTGTACGAGATACAGAATGAGAATGGCGCGCATTCCGTAGTACGAAAAGCGCTCCCACATCTCGGTCATGAAAAGAAGTCCGAGCCCGCGAGGATGGCCGAAGAGCGCGGTATCGTCGAGGGCGGGCGGACGATCGGTGGCAGTCGTGAGAACGTCTACGGCGGCGGACACGATACTCCTGCGCTATGGCTGGACAAGAATGGAGACTGTCACGCGGTGGCGCGAACCGGCACGATGCGCTCGGGCGGCTTGGTGGCGCCCGCGGCCTGCTGCTCCTCCCACGAGATGCGCGTGGGGAGTTGCTTGATACACGCTGCCCAGTGATTCGGCTCCTTGAGCTCGAGCGGCGGCACGATCGCCGAGCAGGCGGCATCCTTCTGCGGGTGCTGGCACCGCGGATGAAACGGACACCCGGACGGGGGATTCGCTGGGGACGGAACGTCGCCACGGAGCACGATGCGCTCGCGCTTCGCCTCGGGATCGGGAACGGGGATGGCCGAGAGGAGCGCCTGCGTGTAGGGCATGAGCGGCATCGCGTAGAGCTCGTCCGCGTTCGCGAGCTCGACGATACGCCCGAGATACATCACGGCAACCCGATTCGCGATGTGCTCGACCACCGACAGATCGTGCGCGATGAACAGATAGGCGAGTCCGTGCGCGCGCTGAAGATCCTGGAGCAGATTGATCACCTGCGCCTGCACCGACACGTCGAGCGCCGACACCGGCTCATCGCACACGATGAACTTCGGCTCCACGGCGAGTGCGCGCGCGATCCCCACGCGCTGCCGCTGCCCGCCCGAGAATTCGTGCGGATAGCGCGTCGCGTGCTCGGCCCGTAGCCCGACCTCCTCGAGCAGCTGGCGCACGCGCGCATCCGCGGCGCTACCCTCGGCGAGCTTGTGAATCGTGAGACCCTCGCGCACGGATGCGCCCACCGTCATGCGTGGATTGAGGGAGCTGAACGGATCCTGAAACACGATCTGCATCCGGCGTCTCAACTTCCGCAGCGGCTCCTTCGCGAGCGCGC
>DASXQD010000279.1:0-16359 GCA_036493195.1 Gemmatimonadaceae bacterium
GAAGTGACTTCGCCCGAGAGCGCGGAGCTCGCGAAGCTGCTCGAGAATACCTTTCGCATGATCAACATCGGTCTCGTCAACGAGATGGCGATGATCTGTGATCGGCTCGGCGTCGACGTATGGGAAGTGATCGATGCGGCCGCGACGAAGCCGTTCGGCTACATGAAGTTCACTCCGGGTCCGGGGCTCGGCGGACACTGCATTCCGCTCGATCCGCACTATCTCGCGTGGAAGATGCGCACGCTCCACTACAAGACGCGCATGATCGAGCTCGCGGGCGAGATCAACACCGAGATGCCCGCCTTCTGGGTCGGCAAGCTGCAGGACGCGCTGAACGACGTGGGCAAGCCGCTCAAGGGCTCGAAGGTGCTCGTGCTCGGCGTCGCGTACAAAAAGGACATCGATGACCTGCGCGAGTCTCCGGCACTCGAGATTCTCGACCTGCTCACGAACAAGGGAGTCGTCGTGAGCTATCACGATCCATACGTGCCCGAGATCCTCGCCGACGGGCACACGCCCGCGGGCGCGGTAGGCGTATCGGTGCCGTTCACGGACGCGGCGCTGCGCGCGGCCGATGCCGTGATGGTGGTGACGGATCACTCGTCCATCGACTACGAGCGAGTCTGTCGCCACGCACAGCTCGTGATCGATACCCGCAACGCGTGCGCTCGCCACGAAGCGGCGCACCCCGAACGAGCGGTCGTTGCGCACGCCTGACCCACTGCATCGCTGGCTCGACAATGGAGCGCAACGTGAGCCCTGACGCCGCTGACCGAACGATCCGGATCTCGCTGGTCGGCTGCGGACGCATCAGCGAGCGTCACATCGATGCGATCACCGCGAATGAGCATCTCGAGCTGGTTGCGGTGTGCGACGAGGTCGCCGAGCGCGCGCGTAGCGCAGGCGAGAAGAGCGGCGTACCGTACTTCACGAGCTACGAGAAAATGCTCGATGCGGTTCGTGCCGATGTGGTCGCGATCTGCACGCCGAGCGGAATGCATCCGAAACAGGGGATTATCGCGGCGAAGCGCGGGCTCCACGTGATCTGTGAGAAACCGATGGCGACGCGCCTCGAGGAGGCCGACGCGCTGGTGAAAGCGTGCGACGAGGCGGGCGTGCACCTCTTCGTCGTGAAACAGAACCGGTTGAATCCATCGATTCAGCTGCTCAAGCGCTCGCTGGATGCGGGAAGATTCGGCCGCATCTATCTCGCGAATACGACGGTGCGATGGAACCGGCCGCAGTCGTACTACGACATGGCGCCGTGGCGTGGCACGTGGGAGTTCGATGGCGGCGCCTTCATGAACCAGGCGAGCCATTACGTGGACATGATCCAGTGGCTCGTGGGGCAGGTGGAATCCGTCACCGCGCGAACGGCGACGCTCGCACGCCGCATCGAGAGCGAGGACACCGGCGTCGCGATCCTGCGATTCAGGAACGGCGCGCTCGGAACGATCGAGGTCACGATGCTGGCATATCCGCGAAACATGGAAGGTTCGATCACGGTGATCGGCGAGCGAGGCACCGTGAAGGTCGGTGGCACCGCGCTCAATCGCATCGAGCACTGGGAATTCGCGGAGTACGACGATATCGACCGCGAGGCGGAGCTGTTGCGCGCGGCGCCGAATCCGCTGTCGGTCTACGGCTCGGGACATCGCCCGTATTACGAGAACGTCGTGGCGGTGTTGCGCGGCGAGGCCGCGGCCGAGACGGATGGGCGTGAGGGGAGAAAGTCGCTCGAGCTGATTCTCGGGATCTACGAATCCGCGCGCTCCGAGCGTGAGATCGCGCTGCCGCTCCGGGCGTTCTCGCGCGAGAGTCAGCACGCGTGAACAAGCGGAGCACCGGCTCGGATGCGCCGGAGATGCGCGAGCTGCCGAACGGCGCGTTCGTGCACGAGTCGGCGTACGTCGACGATGAATCGGTGCTCGGGGCAGGCACCAAGGTCTGGCACTTCTGCCACGTGATGGCGCGCTGCGACATCGGACCCGCGTGCAGTCTCGGACAGAATGTCGTGGTGATGCCGCGCGTGCGGCTCGGCCGAAACGTGAAGGTGCAGAACAACGTCAGCCTGTACGAGGGCGTGATCTGCGAGGATGACGTGTTCCTCGGTCCATCGATGGTGTTCACGAACGTGTACAACCCGCGCAGCCACATTTCGCGCAAGAACGAATATCGCGAGACCCTCGTGCGACACGGTGCGTCGATCGGTGCGAACGCGACGATCGTGTGCGGCAACTCGCTCGGCGAATACTGCTTCGTCGGCGCGGGCGCGGTGGTCACGCGCGACGTGCCGGCGTACGCGATGGTCGTCGGCGTGCCGGCGCGTGTGGTGGGATGGGTGTGCCAATGCGGCGAGAAGCTGCCGCTCCTGTCGCGCGTTCCAGAGGGCGTGCGCGTACAGTGTGAATCGTGCGGTGAGCGCTACGCCAGCGGTGGCGAGGGAATCGTACCCATCGCAGTGCTCTGAACGACGGAGTCTTACGTGAAACGAGCCCCCAGTGCCGCATGGCAGTGGGGGCTCATGTTGCATGGTCGCGCAGGGACTCGAACCCCGGACCTCTGGTATGTGAGACCAGCGCTCTAACCAGCTGAGCTACGCGACCGAACGCGACCGCGACATGCTCGCGATCGAGCGAAAAATGTAATCGGCGCAGGGAACGCGGGGTAGTGGCGACCGCGCGGATTGGAGGATAGAGTACCGAGGCTACGGAGCATTCCTCGAACCCGGACGACGGCATGGCATTACTGTCCTTCCTCGATCGTGAACGGAGCATTGCGAAGCCGGGCTTCAACCGCTGGCTCGTTCCTCCCGCCGCGCTGGCGATTCACCTGTCGATCGGTCAGGCGTATGCGTTCAGCGTGTTCAACAAACCGCTGACGAAGCTCGTCGCCATGAGGCAGCTCGCGCCCACGGATACGCTGCGTGCGCTCTCGCAATCGAAGCTCGTGGATGCGTTGGTAGCTGCGCCCACTGACTGGAGCATTCCCGAGGTGACGTGGGTGTTCAGCATCGCGATCGTCTTTCTCGGACTGTCCGCGGCAGTGTTCGGCGCCTGGCTCGATCGCGTCGGACCCCGCAAGGCCATGTTCGCGAGTGCGATCTGCTTCAGCTTCGGCTTCTTCGTCGGCTCGCTTGGCGTGTACTACCACCAGTTCTGGCTTCTCCTGCTCGGCTACGGGGTGCTGGGCGGCATCGGGCTCGGATTGGCCTACATCTCGCCGGTATCGACGCTCATCAAGTGGTTTCCGGACAAGCCTGGAATGGCGACCGGACTCGCGATCATGGGATTCGGGGGAGGCGCCATGATCGCGGCGCCGCTTTCCGTGTCGCTGATGCAGTACTTCCATTCGCTGCATCACGCGCTGGGCGTGACGGGAACGTTCGCGGCGCTCGGCGTGATCTATTTCATCTACATGATGTTCGGCGTGTTCACCGTGCGCGTTCCGGCACCCGGATGGAATCCCGTCGGCTACGTTCCGTCCGAGCATCAGGGAAAGCTCGTGTCGAGCTACAACGTGTCGGTGAACGACGCCTGGAAGACGCAGCAGTTCTGGCTTCTCTGGATCATGCTGTTGGTGAACGTGACCGCGGGTATCGGCATCCTGAGTCAGGCATCGCCGATGAGTCAGGATTTCTTTCCGGTGCGCATCACGGCCGTGATCGCGGGCGGTTTCGTGGGACTGCTCAGCATCGCGAACATGTCGGGGCGATTCCTCTGGTCCACGTTCTCGGATTACATCGGGCGCAAGGTGACGTACCTCGTCTTCTTCACGCTCGGCCCGCTCATGTACATTCTGATTCCGCTGAGCGGACGAATACGGAGCGTTGCGCTCTTCGTGTTCTGCTGCTTCGTGATCCTCACGATGTACGGCGGCGGATTCGCGACGATACCCGCGTACCTGCGCGATCTCTTTGGTACTCGACAGGTCGGCGCGATTCACGGCCGTTTGCTCACCGCGTGGTCGACCGCCGGCGTGCTCGGACCCGCGCTCGTGAGCTACATCGGCAAATATCAGACGGATCACGGCGTACCCAAGGCGCATCAATACGATCTCACGCTCTACATCATGGCCGGGTTGCTGCTCATCGGCCTGATCTGTGATCTGATGGTGCGTCCGGTCGATGCGAAATATCACGCGCCGGAAATTCCGGACACGAGCACGATGCGGGTCTTCACCCCAAACCCGGAGCGGACACGTGGCTGACGACGTGCGGATGCAGAGCGCGAGCGCAAGCTCGAGAGCGGAGAACAGCAGCAAGGTCCTCGTGATCCTGGCCTGGACGTTCGTTCTCGTGCCGCTCGCGTGGGGTGTGACGCAGACAGTCATCAAATCGGTGGCGATCTTCCGATAGCGCTCGACATGACGACCATGGCGACGTGAGCTTCCCGTACGCCTTCCCTCGCGAGGGGAACTATCGCGTGTGGGCGCAGGTGAAGCGCGGCGGCGTGGTGCGCACGGCGGCATTCGATGCAGTCGTGAAGCCGCCGGTGATCGCGAAACGCTGACTGCAATCCTGACGCGGAGAAGTCTCCTACTTGACTCCTCCGCAGCGCCACGTATCGTTTTCTGGGCTGCATCCCCGCAGGCACATGTCCCGAACATGACCGAGGTTCGTATGCACTACACGCCGCGTGTGGCGATCGCTTGCTCCGCCATTGTGTTTCTCGCTGGTTGCGCGAAGAGCGAACAAGCCGCCAAAGACAGCGCCTCCGCCGCTGCAGCGATGTCTGCTTCGGCGCCGGCACCCGCACCTGCGCCGGCGCCTCCGTCGCTTTCGCCGAGCGATCTCGCGGGGAAGTGGCAGATGCAGTCGGTGCCCGAATCAGGAAAGGACACCACGCCAACGAAGTTCGTGATCGCATGGACGTCGGAGTCCACGGCGACCGTTACGTTCCCAAGCGGCGTGAAGGTGAAACAGCACGTCACCTTTTCGGGAGACAGCGTGATGATGAAGTCGGACGTGTTTCCCAGCCAGCGACGCAAGGGTGTGAAGGTGCAGACTGATGTAGTCTCGAGATTGCAGGACGGAAAGATCACGGGGATGACGACTGCACACTATTCACATGCCGGCGCCGACTCCGTACTGCGGCTGCGCACCGAAGGGACGAAGATGCCGTAGCCTGGCTTCGTCCTCGGCAATGCAGAAAGAAAAATGGGCTACTTCGCGTAGCCCATTTTGTTGCTCCGGATTCGATTTTATGGGCCCTGCAGGGATCGAACCTGCGACCGTCGGATTATGAGTCCGCTGCTCTAACCATCTGAGCTAAGGGCCCGTCGTACGTTCAGGAAACTACTCGCTTCCGCCGCCGCTCACAAAGCATTACGTCCGCGCTGCCACCTCGTCGTACGCGCTCAGCACCTCCGCGCCGCTCACCGTCGCTGCGCCCAGCTTTCCCACCTCCACTCCCGCCGCGAAGTTCGCGATCACGGCCGCCTCTACGGCCGTGGCGCCCGCAGCGAGCATCATCGCGAGGTACGCCGTCACGGTGTCGCCCGCTCCCACCACGTCGTACACCTCGCGCGCAGTCGTTGGCACGCGCACCGTCTCGCCGTGCGCACCGACGAGCACCATCCCGCGCTCGCCGAGCGTGAGCAGCAAATTTGCGACGCCGAGCCGTTGCACGAGCGCGGGGAGCGTCTCGGGATGCGCGAGGTCCATTGTTGCGCCGAGTGCCGACTCGAGCTCGCGACGGTTCGGCTTGAAGATCGTCGCGCCGCGGTACGCAAAAAAATTCCGATACTTGGGATCCACGACCGCCGGAATGCCGCGTCTCGTCGCGATCGCGAGCGCCTCCTCGATCACAGCGGGCACCAGCACGCCCTTGTTGTAGTCCTCGAGCACCACCGCGTCCGCGCGCTCGACGGCCGCCCGCACTACCGCGAGCACGCGGGTCACGTCCGCTGCTTCGAGCTCACCATCCTCCTCCTCGTCGACGCGCACGACCTGCTGTGCACGCGCCAGCACGCGCGTCTTTGTGGTCGTCGGGCGCGCCGACTCGATGATCGCGCTGTCCGGTGCGCCAATGGCGACGAGCATGTCGCGCAGCGCCCGCGCGCTCGCGTCCGCACCGACCACGCACGCCAGCTCGCAGCGCGCGCCCAGTGCCACGACGTTCTGGGCCACGTTCGCGGCGCCGCCAAGGGCGTTCTGCCGGTGGCGCACGCGCACGACCGGCACGGGCGCTTCGGGCGAAATCCGGTCGACGTCGCCTCGGAGGTAGACGTCGAGCATCGCATCACCGATCACGGCGATGCGTCGACCGGCAGCCGCGTCGAGCAGTGCCGACAGCCGGTTGCGATCGAGAAGGGGCGGCATGGGCGGGTAAGCTAGGGGGCGAAAGGCAGCATCACTAGATTGAAGCGGCCTCGGGCACGTCCTTTGCCCTTACACCCATTGGGTGCAGTTATCTCCCGGCAACGGGATCACTCTCGCGCGGGCAGCGATTGGCAGGCTTTCTCACAAGCATCAACGAAGGAGCGAAGCGGCGGGTGCTCGCGGTCCAGGAATACTTCGGACTCGCGGCCAAGGCCATTCGCTTCATCGTGGCCCGGCCGTTCTACATCGGCGACGTGATTCAGCAGATGGACGCGATCGGCGTCGAGTCGCTCGGCATCGTGCTGCTGACGGGCTTCTTCACAGGGATGGTGCTCGCTCTTCAAACATCGGTGCAGATGGCGCAGTTCGGCGCCACGATGTACATCGGCCGGCTGGTCACCGCGTCGATGGTGCGCGAGCTCGGTCCCGTGCTCGCCGCCATCCTCGTTGCCGGCCGCGTCGGATCGGGCATCGCCGCGCAGATCGGATCGATGCGCGTGACCGAGCAGATCGACGCACTGAACACGCTGGGCGTGGACCCGATCAAGAAGCTCGTCACGCCGCGTCTCGTCGCCGCGCTCGTCATGATGCCCGTGCTCACGATACTGAGCGATACGGTCGGCATCGGCGGCGGCAATGTCATCGCGACGGCCTACGTCGGTATTCCGGTTGGACTCTACTGGCGCACCGTGTGGGAGCAGATCGCGTCGGGCGGTTTCATTCTGCACTACATCCCGAGCGATTTCGTGCAGGGGCTCGTCAAGCCGTTCGTGTTCGGCGGAATCATCGCGATCACCGGCTGCTTCTTCGGGATCAACACGAAGGGCGGTACGGAAGGTGTGGGCAATGCCACGACGCGAACGGTAGTGGTCGCGAGCGTGCTGATTCTCGTGGTCGATTACTTCCTCACGCAGGTCCTGCTCTTTCTGTTCGGATGACCGACACTCCCGCGGACGACAAGGGCGCTCCGGCGCCATCCACCTACGGGGAGGAGCGCCGCCGTGCTCCGGAGCCCGAGGGCGAGCCGCGACTGCGGCGTGCCGAGGATGAGCTGCGCGCGCGATTCGCGGAGGAGCTGCAGGAAGGCGAGGAGACGCAGGATCGCGTTGCGGCATCGCGAGAAGCCATCGTCGAGCTCGAGCACGTCTCACTGGCCTTCGACCGACCGATTCTGGAGGACGTGTCGCTCGTGGTACGGCGCGGGGAGACGGTGGTCATCGCGGGCGAGTCGGGCACCGGGAAGTCGACGACACTCAAGCTGATTCTGCGACTGCTGCGGCCCGACACCGGCCGCGTGATCGTCGACGGCGAAGTGATCAACGATGTCACGTACGAAGAGGCGCTCATCATTCGCCAGAAGATGGGGATGGTCTTTCAGGGGGCCGCGCTGTTCGACTCGATGTCCGTCTTCGAGAACGTCGCGTTTCCACTGCGCGAGCACACGGAGCTCACGGATGACGAGATCGAGGCGCGCGTTCGGGAGAAGCTCGAGTTCGTGGATCTCGAGCCCGACCGCGTGATGGATCAGCTGCCGGCGGAGCTCTCGGGGGGAATGAAGAAGCGCGTGGGAATTGCTCGCGGCATGGCGGTGAATCCCGCCATCATGCTCTACGACGAGCCGACATCGGGACTCGATCCGCTCACGACGGGCACCATCACGCGCCTGATCATGAAGCTGCAGCGGGAGCTCAAGGTGACCAGCGTCGTCGTGTCACACGACATTCGCTCGGCCTTCCGCATGGCGACGAAGATCGCGCTTCTCGCGGATCGGCACATTGTGTTTTTCGGCTCGCCGGAAGACATGACGGCGAGTCAGGACCGGTACGTGCAAGACTTCCTCGGAGGAGTTTGAGGTCGCCATGAAACGATCGACGTTCATCACCTGGGATCAGCTGAAGGTCGGCGGACTCATTCTCGCCGCCATCGCGATTCTCACCATCGCCGTCGTCAAGCTGGGCGAAGCCGCGGATCTCTTCACCAAGCGGTACACGCTCGTCACCTTCCTGTCCAATTCGAATGGACTGCAGAAGGGGGCAACGGTCACGCTGGCTGGACAGCTTGCCGGCAATGTGAAGCAGATCGATTTCCTCCCGCCGTCCGGCGACACGATGCGGAATCTCCGCGTGACGCTCGAGGTGGAGGTGCGGCTGCGCACCCTCATTCGCGAGGACTCGCGCATCAAGCTGAAATCGCTCGGGCTCCTGGGCGACAAGGTGCTCGATATCTCGCCGGGAACGCCGCGCTTCGGCATCCTCCCGCCAAACGATACGATCCAAAGTCTGCCCTCGCTCGACTACGAAGCGATGTTGACGCAGGCCAACGGCGCCCTCACCGACGTCGTCCAGCTCACGCACGATCTTCGCTCGATCACCGGGGGCATCGCTCACGGAGACGGCACGATGGGACAGCTCATCAACAGCCGCACGCTCTACGATCAGCTGAACGGCACACTCACACATCTGAACGGCGTGTTGACCAGGCTCGATCGGCCCAACGGAACCTTCGGCCGCATGGTCGATGATCCGGCGCTCTACAATCATCTCGTCGATGTGACCGCGCAGCTCGACACGGTGCTCGCGCAACTGCACTCGCCGCACAGCAGCGTCGGTCGGCTACTGACGGACGACACCTTGTACACACACATGGTCGCGGTCACATCGCAGGCAGATTCGCTTCTGCGCGCGCTCTCCTCGAGCAACGGAACGGCCGGCCGCATCATCAACGATCCGGCGCTCTACGACAAGCTGAACAAGTCGCTCTCGGATCTCAGCGCGATTCTCGAGGACGTTCGCAAGAATCCGCGGAAGTACACGAAGGGGATGGTGAAGGTCTTCTGACGGCGAGAGGAGCGTCACCGCCCGACAGAGTCTGATGCTCCTGGATAAAAGCCCTTGACCATTTGTGTCCGTTTGTGTCGTCTCATCCAAATTGTTTCTGCCGTTCTGGGTCGGCAAAAGCAACTGTGAACAATGACAAAAACGGACATAAACGGACACAAACGGAGAAGGCAATGACCAGGTTGAATCGGTGCAGCCTCACCTGCGTTCGAGGCCCCGAGGGCGATGTTTCTTTGATGGCAACGGAAGCAACTTGAGTGCATGAACCAAAGTGCATGAGTTGATGCCGGGGAGCTGAACGCCGTTCGCCCAAGACCTCTCCTCAACGCCGGCTCTGTCGAATCGCGGAGGATGTCGGTAAGCTGTCCGCACCTCATGCGACCATCGAATCGACTCATCCTCAGCGTGCTGGCGTTGTCGGTGATCGGCATCTCATTTGCCGCGCCGCTGATACGGTTGTCGCATGCGCATGCGGTCGTGATCGCGACGTGGCGACTCTTCTTTTCACTCCTCATCGTCGCGGTTGCGCTCGCGACCAGCGGCGGCTGGCGCCAGTGGCGCACGCTGGATCGCACGGGACTCGCGCTCGCCACTGGGGCGGGCGTGCTGCTCGCGCTTCACTTCTGGGCATGGAACGCCTCGATTGCGCTCACGACCATCGCCGCATCCACCGTGCTGGTCGACCTGCAGCCGGTGCTCGTGGCCGGCGCATCCGCGGTGTGGCTTCGTGAAGCTCCATCCGCGCGACAGTGGATCGGAATTGCGCTCGCGGTGATCGGCGCGGCCGTGCTCGGGTCCGCGGATTGGGGCGGTGCTCCCGGATCACACACACGCAACGCGTTTCTCGGCGACCTGCTCGCCTTCGGCGGAGGAGTCGCTGCGGCCATCTATTACCTTACGGGACGGCGCGTTCGGCAGCAGCTCGACCTCTGGCCGTACGTGGGAATCGTCTACGGCGTGTGCTTTCTCACGCTGGTCGTGATCTCGGTGGCGTCGCGCTTGCCGTTGCTGCATCAACCGCCTCGCGAGCTCGCGATCTTTGCAGCGCTCGCGCTCGGTCCGATGCTGCTCGGTCACACGGGAATGAATTGGGCGCTCAAGTTCGCGCCCGCGTTCGTGGTCAATCTCGCGGTGCTTGGAGAGCCCGTAGGAGCCACCGTCCTTGCGGCGATACTTCCCGGCATTCGCGAGCTTCCGTCAACGCGGACGCTGGTCGGTGGCGCAATCGTTCTGCTTGGAATATTGGTCGCGGTCACGAAGACCGCGGCGACCTCGGGAGGAGCGGCTGTCAGCGAATCACTTTGAGCTCGACGTCGTGGCCACACGCGGAGACACGATCGAGTCGCGGCATCATGTGCACGCCGTCATCCGCAGCGCCGATGGAGAATTGCTCGGCAGCGCAGGCGATCCCTCGTTCCCGACGGTCTGGCGCTCGTGCGCGAAGCCGTTTCAGCTCCTCTCATTCGTCGAATCAGGTGGCTTCGACGTATGCGGATGGGGGAACGAGGAGCTCGCGCTCGCGTGCGCGTCCCATGGCGGCGAGCCGGAGCACGTGGAGCTCGCCGCACGGATGCTCGAGTCGGTCGGACTCGAGGAAGGCGACCTCGCGTGCGGCGCGCACGAGCCGCTCACGCGACGGGGCATGCGGCTGATGCATCAATCGGGGTTGACGCCCACGCGTTTGCACAACAACTGCTCGGGGAAGCACGCCGGTATGCTCGCCTTCGCGCGCGGGCAGTCGTGGTCGACGCTCGGCTACGAGCGCCTCGGACACGAGGTGCAGGACCGCGCTCTGGCGCAGATCGCGAAATGGAGCGGAAGCCCGCGTGACGACATGCGCCTGATGGTCGACGGCTGCGGCGTCGTTGCCGTCGGCCTGCCTCTCGCGGCACTGGCCGTCGCTTTCGCGCGGCTCGGGGCCGCCGCGGAACATGGTGACGAGGTGCCGGCGCGCATCATCGGGGCGATCGCATCGCATCCATTTCTTTTTGGCGGAACCGACCGATTCGACACGGTGTTGGTTGAAGAAACGGGCGGGCGCCTCATCAGCAAGGTGGGCGCGGAAGGGGTGCACGCGGTTACCATACCTGCTGAGCGAATCGCGGTCGCGATCAAGGTGGAGGACGGAGCGGCGCGCGCGCAGCACCCGGCGCTCCTGAAACTCCTGCAGCTTCTCCGCGTCCTACCAGACGAGCTCCCGCCGCGATTGGCGGCATTTGCCAACACACCGATTCTGAACACCCGGAACGAGCTCGTCGGCGAAGTACGCGTCGCTCATTGAGGCGTTCCCATCTTTGATTCACTCTGCGACATCCCGATGACGTCTGTCTCGACAACGGAATCAGCTTACAACACGCTCGATGCACCAACCGCTCAGCTGGTGGACCTCGCCGCAGTGCTCGCGGCGGGCACCGAGAGCGAGATGCGCCTCTCGCTCGAGCGCGCCGCCAAGTCGGCCATCGATCCACACTGGGTGGAGGAGCTGGTGCTGCAAACGTACCTGTTCGCCGGCTTCCCTCGAACGCTCAACGGCATGCGGCTCTGGCGGCGCGCGTCCAATCGCGTCGCCGAAACCGCGGACTTCGAGGAATGGCTCGGCGCACTCTGGACGTCGCGTGGTGAGCAGACGTGCGAACAGGTCTACGGAAATCTGTACAAGCGCCTGCGCGCGAACATTCGGAGCCTGCACCCCGCACTCGACACGTGGATGATCGATCTGTACGGTCGAGTGCTGGGGAGGCCGGGACTGGATCTGAAGCGCCGGGAGCTGTGCATCGTGGCGGCGTGCGCGGCGCTCGAGCAGGACCGCCAGCTGCACTCGCATCTGCACGGAGCGATCAACGCGGGCGCCACGCCGGGTGAGGTTGACGATACGCTTCGCATCGTGGCCCCGCGGATCGGGCCGGAGTCCAGCCATCGATACGCGCTCTTGTGGACACGAGTGCGCCGCACATGACGTCGTTCATCGATCGTGTTCAGATCAAAGTGAGCGGCGGCGACGGCGGGTCGGGCATCTCGTCGTTCCGCCGCGAGAAGTTCATCCCACTCGGCGGTCCGGACGGAGGCGACGGTGGCCGTGGCGGCGACGTGTACGTTCGCGGCAATTACAATCTCGCTACGCTCCTCGACTACACCTATCGCGACAAGTGGGCGGCGGAGCGTGGCGATCACGGATCCGGAAACAACAAGACCGGCCGCTCCGGTGCGGACATCGTGCTGCCGGTGCCACCCGGGACCATCGTGCGCGATGTGGAAACCGGCGAGATGCTCGGCGAAGTGCTCGAGGATGGCGATCAGATACTGGTCGCGAAGGGCGGGCGAGGTGGAAAGGGGAACGCGTTCTTCGCCACCCCAACACATCAGTCTCCGCGCGAGTGGCAGCCCGGGGAGGAAGGCGTCTCGCGCACGGTGGAGCTGGTGCTCAAGCTCATCGCGGACGTGGGGCTCGTGGGGCAGCCGAACGCCGGCAAGTCCACGCTGCTCTCGGTGATCTCGGCCGCGCACCCCAAGATCGCGGATTACCCGTTCACCACCCTGTCGCCGAATCTCGGTGTCGTGCCGCTGAGCGATCATCGCTCGTTCGTCGTCGCCGACATTCCCGGCATCATCGAGGGTGCGCACGAGGGGAAGGGACTCGGGCTGCAGTTTCTGCGGCACATCGAGCGCACGCGCATCCTGGCGATTCTGATTCCCGTCGACTCGATGGATTGGCAGGCGGAGTACGATGGTCTGCGCTCGGAAGTGCGAAGCTACTCGGCCGAGCTCGCGGACACGCCGCATTGCGTGGTCTTCACCAAGATGGACCTGCTCGGCGAGCTCGATCCGCCGCCTCTCGACGCACCGCAGGCGTTCGGCATCTACGCAATCAGCGCGGCCGGTCGTATGGGGCTCGATGAGCTACTCGGCGCCTTCTGGAGCAAGCTCCTCGAGCTTCGGAAAGCGGCGCAGACGCAGGCGGCCAACGCCGTTCTTCCCTAGCGAGCAATCGCGGCACGCCGCGCTCGCGCTGTCGCTCCTTCCGGGAGTCGGCGCGGTGCGCTTCAGGGAGCTGATCGCAACGTTTGGCTCTCCCGTGCACGCATGGGATGCCACTCCACCGTCGCCGGAGCGTAGCGCGGCGAGCGAGAGTGCATCGAGCGCGCTGGAGCGCGCAGCTCACGCAGGCGCGCATCTGATGGTGTGCGGCGAGGACGAATATCCAGCTCGCCTCGCCGATCTTCCCGATCCTCCGCCCGTTCTCTTCGCGATCGGCGCGCTCGAGCCTCTGCGCAAACCCTGCGTCGCAATCGTGGGCACGCGGCGAGCCACGAGCTACGGTGAGCGCGTGACCTTCGAGATCGCGAACGCGCTCGCGCGCGCAGGCGTGACGGTGATCAGCGGGATGGCTCGAGGCATCGATGGCGTGGCGCATCGAGCCACGCTCGCAGCAAATGGAAGCACCGCCGCGGTGCTGGGCACCGGTGTCGACGTTGCGTATCCCGCGGCGCATCGATCGCTGCACGCGGAGATCGCCGAACGCGGGCTTCTGCTGTCCGAGGAGCTTCCAGGTGATCGCGCGAGCGGCGGCTCGTTCCCGAAGCGCAACCGCATCATCGCGGCACTCGCAACGGCGATCATCGTGGTCGAGGCGCCGCATCGCAGCGGCGCCCTGATCACCGCAACGCACGCACTCGACCTGGACCGCACGATTGCGGCGGTGCCTGGTCCCATCGACGTCCCGCAAAGCGCGGGCTCGAATACGCTGCTGCGAGATGGCGCGATCGTGATCGCGGAGATCGCCGACGCGCTGGCCCTCGTTGGTGCGATATCGCCCTTCGCACTCGCCCGCGCATCCAGTGAAGCTCCCTCGCTTTCCGACCTCACGCAGCGCGCAGTGTGGCACGCGCTCGAGTCACCCGCGCCGGATCTGGATGCGCTCGCGGCTCGCGCATCGCTGCCTGCGCGCCGATGTCTCGCGGCGGTCTCCGCGCTCGAGCTGGCCGGCGCGATCGAGTGCGCGCTCACGGGCGAGATCCGTCGCCGCGGGTGGCTCTCGCGTGCACCGGTGCCTGGAGTCGCGCGCTGAGTCGCACACGCTGCGCTCGACCAATGGCGTTAACTTTTCTCGTGCCTCCACGCCACCTCTACGTTCACGTCCCGTTCTGTGCGCGCCGCTGCTCCTACTGCGACTTCTCGATCGCGGTTCGGCGCGACGTGCCCGTTGCCGATTACATCGACGGAATTCGTCGCGAGCTCGCGCTTCGCGATCCCAGTGGAGAACGACTGGAGCTCGACACGCTGTACCTGGGCGGCGGCACGCCGTCGCGCCTGGGTGGAGCGGGAATCGCGGAGCTCCTTGCCACGATTCGCGAGCACGCGCACTGGAACGATTCGGCCGAGTTGACGCTGGAGGCGAATCCGGACGATGTGACGGGTGAGAATGCGAGGCGGTGGCGCGAGGCGGGAATAAATCGCGTCTCGCTGGGCGCGCAGTCCTTTTCCCCGCCGGCGCTCGAATGGATGCGCCGCACACACGATGCCGATCAGATAGACGCGGCCGTCTCGTATCTGCGCGAGGCAGGAATCGCGCAGCTCTCACTCGACCTCATCTTCGCGCTCCCGGAGGATGTGCCGCGCGAGTGGAGTGAGGATCTCGAGCGCGCGCTCGCGCTGCACCCGGATCACATCTCGCTCTACGGTCTCACCGTCGAGCCGCACACGCCGCTCGGGCACTGGCGCGATCGGGGCGAGCTCACGGAGAGCCCCGACACCAGATATGAGCGCGATTTTCTGCTCGCGCACTCGATGCTTGGCGGAGCGAGCTTCGATCACTACGAGGTGTCGAACTACGCGCTGGCGGGCGCTCGGGCGCGCCACAATTCGAGCTACTGGCGCCATGTGCCCTATGCGGCCATCGGACCCGCGGCGCACAGATTCGATGGCGTGCGCCGGAGCTGGAATGCGGCGCCATACGCGGAGTGGCTGCGTCGCGTTCGCGCAGGACTGATCCCCACCGAAGGGGAGGAGCTGCTCACACCGGCGGACGTCGCGGCGGAGGGCACTTACATCGGGTTGCGAACGATCGAGGGTCTCGTCCTCACGGATGAAATCCGGGCGAGCACAGCGCGATGGCGCGACGCCGGATGGGCGCGAATTGTGAATGACCGACTCCAGCTCACTGCGCATGGTTGGCTGCGTCTCGATGCCCTGGCCGTAGACTTGACCCATGCCGGAAGTCGTTAGTAGATTTACACTTATGGCGCATCAGCTCAACGAACGTGAACGCCGAGTCCTAGAAGCCGTCATCCAGTCGTATGTGGAAACGGCAGAGCCCGCTGGCTCGCGCATGATCGCGCGCCGGTTCGGGCTCGGCGTGTCGCCAGCCACGATTCGCAACACGATGAGCGATCTCGAGGAGAAGGGATTTCTTCTCCACCCGCACACCTCCGCCGGGCGAATTCCCACGGATATGGCATACCGGGTGTACGTCGATTCGCTCATGCGCGTGACACCGATCAATGACGTGGAGCGCGGCCGCCTGTACGACGAGCTTTCCGGAACCGGCACGGCCATCGAGGCCATCCTCCGTCGCGCCGCGCAGGTGCTCGGAATTTTGACGCAGGAGCTCGGCGTCGCGCTCGGCCCTCGGCTCGAGGAAGCGACGCTGCATCATCTCGATCTCATTCGGATGTCCGCCGAGCGACTCTTGCTGGTGATGCGGCTCGATGGCGGTGCGGCGCAGAGCGTGTTCGTGGAGGTCCCGGGGGAGATCGCTGAGAAGGTGCTCGCGGAGGTCTCACGCGTCCTCAATGAGCGGCTCTCGGGGCTTACCCTGGGGGAAATTCGGCGCGATCTCGCGGAGCGGCTGCGCGATACCGGCACCGGACACGAAGTCAGCGAGCTGCTGAATATCTTCCTGCAGGAAGGGGATCAGATTTTCGATGCACTTCGGCCGTTGAGTGGGTCGCCGGTTCTCCTGGGACAGGCGTCGCTCCTGGCCGAGCAGCCCGAGTTCTCGAGCGGTGGCAATCTCAGGAAGTTGCTCGCGCTCACGGATCGGCCCGAGGCGCTGGGCCAGCTCCTTCGTACCCACAAGAGCTCTGCGGGCATCTCGATCACGATTGGGAACGAGCACGTCGATCCCAGCTTTTCCGATTTCACGGTCGTCACTGCTGAATATCACTCCGGCTCGCTTTCCGGCGTGATCGGCGTGATCGGACC
>DASXQD010000280.1:0-45731 GCA_036493195.1 Gemmatimonadaceae bacterium
CGCGACCGCCCTCACCGGCACCGCGCGCACATCCAACGCGGCGCTCACAAGTTGAACTTTCCGAAGTCCTCTGGCCGCATCTTCTCGAGATATTCCTTGAGCTGCTCCGCCGTGATGTCGCGCGGATCTTCCGGAATCATCGGCGTGTCCTCGTCCTCTTCGTTTCCAGCGCCCTCGATCTCGGCGTCCTCCACCTCGATTGCCGTCAGCAGCGACTCCTGCGCGAAGATCGGCGCCGAGAAGCGAAGCGCGATCGCGATGCTGTCCGAAGGACGCGCATCGATGTGAAAGACATCTTCGCCGCGGAGCAGATGCAGCTCCGCGAAATACGTGTTGTCCTGCACCTTCGTGATCTGCACGCGGCGCAGCTCCGCTCCCATCCCCGTGATCAGCCGCTTGCACAGGTCGTGTGTGAGCGGCCTGGGCGGACGGATGTGATTCATCTCCATCACGATGCTCTCCGCCTCGGGCTGACCGATCCAGATCGGAAGCAGCCGGTCGCCGCCTTTTTCCTGCAGAATCACTACGTACGAGCTCGAAACGCTGTCGAGCCCCAGCCGGGCCACACTCACTTCGATCATCTCATCTCCCGCTCGAGGCCGATTGTCGCCAGTGCAGAGGCGCCTACGTCGGCGTCACGTACCCATGTCCCACGACGCAAGATACTTCTGTTGCGCTGCCGTAAGCACGTCCACGTTCGAGCCCATCGCCTGCAGCTTGAGTCGCGCGATCTCCCGATCGACTGCTTCGGGCACGCGATGGACGGTGTTCGACAGCGACTTGCGCTCCTTTACGAGATACTCTGCGCCGAGCGATTGGTTCGCGAAGCTCATGTCCATGACGCTCGCCGGATGGCCTTCCGCGGCCGCGAGGTTGATCAGTCGTCCTTCGCCGAGCAGGAAGACGCGCTTCGAGCCCACCACGTATTCCTGGACGAACGGACGCACCTCGCGGGACTTCCCTCCCGCGAGCTTCTCGAGCGCCGGAATGTCGATCTCGACGTTGAAATGCCCCGAGTTCGAGATCACCGCGCCGTCCTTCATCGCGGAGAAGTGCTCGCTGCGCAGCACGTCGATGTTGCCGGTCAGGGTGCAGAAGATGTCGCCGATCGGGGCCGCATCTTCCATCGTCATCACGCGATAGCCGTCCATCACCGCCTCGAGCGCCTTGAGCGGATCGATCTCCGTGACGATGACGTTCGCGCCGAGCCCGCGCGCGCGCGAGGCGACGCCGCGCCCGCACCATCCGTACCCCGCCACGACGAACGTCGAGCCCGCGAGGAGCAGATTCGTTGCGCGAATGATGCCGTCGATCGTCGACTGTCCGGTGCCGTAGCGATTGTCGAAGAGATGCTTCGTGAACGAATCGTTCACGGAGATCACGGGGAAGCGGAGAATACCCTCCTTCGCCATGGCCTTGAGGCGAATGACGCCGGTGGTCGTCTCCTCGGTGCTGCCGATCACGTTGTCGAGCAGCGCTTTCCGAGCGCTCGCGTCCATACCTTCCACCCAGCGTCGCACGGCCGGCGGAAGATCATCGAAACGGCCGAGCGCGATCATGTGCAGGGCGCCGACGACATCGGCGCCGTCGTCCATCGTGATGTCGGGGCCATGCGCGATCGCCGCGCGGATGTGCTCGTAATAGGTGTCGTTGTCCTCGCCCTTGATCGCGAAGACCTTGATCCCGTGGTCCTTCACCATGTGCGCCGCCACGTCGTCCTGCGTGGACAGCGGGTTGGACGCGCACAAGGCCACATCCGCTCCGCCAGCCTTGAGCGTGACCATGAGGTTCGCCGTCTCCGCCGTGACGTGCAGACATGCGGAGACCTTCCTGCCCGCGAGGGGCTTCTCCTTCGCGAAGCGCTCCTTCACTTGCCGCAGCACCTGCATCGAGCGCTCGGCCCACTCCGTGCGGCGACGGCCCTGCTCGGCGAGCGACAGATCCTTCACGTCGTACGACGCAGCAGCGGGCGAGTCCTTCGTGATCGTAGCCATCAACGAGTCCAGGTAGAGGTCAGGGATGCGCTCAGGCGCGCGAGCTTTCGGCTGCGGTGCGCAGATCGTCCACGCGATCGGTGCGCTCCCACGAAAAAAACGTATGCGACGCGCTGCCGGATTTTTCGGTCACCGCCGCGCGGCCGAAATGACCGCCGGACGCCGTGCGCCGATAGATCGGTGAGCGCAGTCCGAGCGCCTTGATGATCGCACGCGGGCTGAGATCGAATACCTCGCGAATCGCGTGGCGGATGGTCTTCTCGGGAATCGTGCAGGTGTTGAACGTATCGACCATGATGCTCACCGGCTCGACCACGCCGATTGCGTACGCGAGCTGCACTTCGCAGCGCTTCGCCAGCCCCGCCGCCACGACGTTCTTGGCCACCCAGCGGGCGGCATATGCGGCCGAGCGATCGACCTTGGAGGGATCCTTGCCGCTGAACGCGCCGCCGCCGTGCCGCGCTGCGCCACCGTACGTATCGACAATGATCTTGCGGCCGGTGAGACCGGCGTCTCCCTGCGGACCTCCGACGACGAATCGCCCGGTGGGGTTGATGTGATACGTCACGTCACCGGCGAGCAGCTCCGGAGGAATCGCGCGCTCGATCACTTCGGAGATGATCGATGCGTGGAGCTCATCGTTCGACACCGTCTCGGCGTGCTGCGTGGACACCACGACGGTACCGACGCGAACGGGGCGTCCGTTCTCGTAGAGCACCGTCACCTGCGCCTTGCCATCCGGGCGCAGCCACGGCAGCGCGCCGGACTTGCGGCGCTCGGCAAGCGCCTGCGTGAGGCGATGCGCGAGCTGGATCGGCATCGGCATGAGCTCCGGCGTCTCGTCCGAGGCGTATCCGAACATCATCCCCTGATCGCCCGCGCCGCCCGTGTCGACGCCCTGCGCGATATCCGGCGACTGGCGGTCGATGGTGCTGAGCACCGCGCACGTCTTTCCATCGAAGCCGAAGCTCGCATCGTTGTAGCCGATCGACGAGATCGTTCCGCGAACGATGTCGGGGATGGAGACATAGGTGTTGGTCGTGATCTCGCCTGCGACGCAGGCCAGCCCCGTCGTGACGAGCGTTTCGCACGCCACGCGCGCATCCGGATCGGCACCGAGAATGGCATCCAGGACTGCATCGGAAATCTGATCCGCGATCTTGTCGGGGTGACCTTCAGTCACCGACTCGGAAGTGAAAACGAAGCTGTTCATTGGAGGCGAGGAAGGTTCGCGCGCGGATCAGCGGAGGCGGAACGTGCGCGCCACCAGACTGAAGCGATCGAATTGCATTTTACCGCGTTCACAACGCGTGGGGCAAGCCGTCGAGCAGCTCGGCGACCTCGCCGAAAGTCTCCGTAAAGGCTTGCAGGATGAGGGCTTCGGATGCGGCCGCGGTGCGCGCCTCCATCGCGGCCGATGCGCACCTCGCGGCGGCGCTCGCGGTCGTGCCGCGCACGAGCCGCTTGAGAAGCGTGACTGAGCGCGGCGACACGCTCATCGTGCGCACACCGAGTCCGATCAGCGCGTACGCGGTGAGCGGCTGCGAGGCCATCTCTCCGCACACGGTGACTTCGATGCCATTGGAAGCACCCACCTGCACCGTGCGCTGAATCAGGCGCAGCACAGCCGGGTGGAGCGGTGTGAAGCGCGGCGCCAGATTCGCGTTCCCGCGATCGATCGCGAGCGTGTACTGCGTCAGGTCGTTCGTGCCGATGCTGAAGAACGAAGCATCGCCAACGAAGCCGTCGGCCGTGACCGCGGCAGCGGGCGTCTCGATCATGACGCCGAGCGGGATGTCGTTGCGATGCGGAGTGCCGCGCGCGTCGAGCTCTGCCGAGCACTCGTGGATGAGCGCACGCGCCTGCCGCACCTCATCGTTCGAGACCACGAGCGGCAGCATGATGCGCACGTCGCCGTACGACGCGGCGCGCATGAGCGCGCGCAGCTGCACCTTGAACATCTCGGGCTCGTCGAGGCACATGCGGATGGCGCGCCAGCCGAGAAACGGATTGGCTTCGGTCGCGTACCCGCCCACCGGGAGCTTGTCGCCTCCGATGTCGTACGTGCGAATGACCACGGGTGCACCATTGAACGACTCGGCCACCCGCTTGTACGCGCGGAACTGCTCCTCCTCGTCCGGCATCGTCGTGCGCCCGACGACGAGAAACTCCGTTCGCATGAGTCCGACGCCATCCGCCCCGCTGCGCACGGCGAATTCCGCCTCTTCCGGGAAATCGATGTTCGCTCGCAGAACGAGCCGGTGCCCGTCGAGAGTGATCGACTCCGCGCTGCGCAGCAGCTCGAGCTCCTGCGCGAGCCTGGCTTCGCGATCCGACCGCTCGTTGAATTGACGGATCTCATCGGCGGTGGGGTTGACGGAGATGGTTCCGGCGCCGCCATCCAGAATCGCGAGCTCGCCGGTGGTCAATCGACTCGTCGCGTCGCGAAGACCGACGACTGCGGGAATGCCGAGCGAGCGCGCGAGAATGGCCACGTGCGAGACGCGCGTGCCGGCGTCCGTCGCGATTGCGGCGATCGCCTCACGATCCAGCTGCACGGTGAGACTCGGCGTCAGATCGTGCGTGACGAGAATCGCGTTCGCCCCCTTGGGCACGTCGACCGGATCGTGATCGGGAAGTCCGAGCAGCAGCGACAACACGCGGATCTGCACATCGGCGAGATCGCCGACGCGCTCGCGCATCATGTCCGACGCATGTCGTGCGAAGTGGTGCCGGAGGTCGAGCATCGTGATCTCGAAGGCCGATTCGGCTGCGAGATTCTGCCTGATGAGGCCCTCGACGCGACCGATCATGTCGGTGTCCTGCAGAATCAGGATCTGCGCCTCGAAGATGCCGGCTTCCTCCTCTCCCGCGTGATGCGCGGCACGCCGGCGCACGAACTCGAGGCGTTCGCGCGCGCGCACGAGGGTGTTGCTGAAGCGCTCGATCTCGCCCGGAATCTCCTCATCCGATACGATCCGTTGCGGCACCTCCGGGACTTCCCAGTGGAGCACGTACACGGGCCCGACGACAATACCGGGCGAGGCGGAGATGCCGGTGAGTCGACGATCCACTACCGCTCTCCGAACTTGGCTGCGACCAGATCCGCGATGGCGTTCACCGCCTGTTCCGCATCCGGACCGTTCGCACGCACGAGGATGTTCGAGCCGTACTCCGCTGCCAGCATCATCACTCCCATGATGCTCTTGCCATTCACCTCGAGGTCGTCGCGGACGATCGTGATGTCGCAGTTGAACTTGGACGAGAGCTTCACGATCTCGGCCGCCGGGCGCGCGTGCAGCCCGTTTCTGTTCACGATTTCAACCGTGCGTTCCGTCATCATGTGGCAACCGAGTGAAGAGCCAGAAGAACGACAATCAGCAGCGCGACGCGCCAGCCATCGACGCGACCGTGCAGCTTGACCAACGCGAGTCCGAGCAGAGCGGCGATTGCGAGCAGGAGAAACACGAGCGCGTGCGCGCCGAGCACCGACCGGCGTGCAGCCTCGGCTATCGGCATGTTCGAGCGCCCGAGAATGCGCGCGGACGCGAGCGGAAGCGCGAGTCCGCACAGGCCCATGACGGCGCGCGCGAGGTACTCCGGACCTTGCCGAAGGATCGGTGTGGCGAGCGAGCCCGCCACACGCATGCCGTACCGCCACCCGGTGCGAAGTCCCCACACGCGCAGTGCGACGTGCCCGGCGTTGTAGAGCACGAGAAAAAGAGTGACCACGAGCACTGGCCCTGCGCCGAGCCCGTAGGCGAGCAGCGCAACGAGCACGGTGAACGGAAGCCAGCCGGCCCACACCAACCGATCGCCGACACTGCCGAGGGGGCCGCACAGCGCAATGCGAAAGCGCTCGATCTGCGCCGGAGGCATCGTCCCGTCCAGCTCGACACGCGCAAGCGCGCCGATCGCGACGGCGGCGAGATAGGGATGCGCGTTGAAGTAGTGCGTCTCGCGTGCGAGCGCCGCATGATACGCCTCACCCCGGCGTCCACCAGGCAGTGCACGCAGCGCGGGCTCCAGTGAAAATCCGATCCCGGTGCCGAGCATCGTCTCGTAGTTCCACGAGCTCTGCAACGCGAGCATGCGCACGAAGATCCGTAGGCCCGTGAAGAACGGAAGCGGGCGGGTGGCGGGAGTGTTCATCAGTCGCGCAGCAGCATCGCACAGCCAAGCGCGAGCCCTCCGATGAAGAACCATGGGCCGTGCCGGGATCCGTGTGAAAGCTTCCACGCCGCGCTCCCGGCGATCGCAGCGGCGACGGCGACGAGCACGGCACGAATCCTCGCGGAGTCACCGTGGCCGTTGGCGATCGCGATGGACGTCAGTGGCGCGAGGAGCGCCAGCGCGATCGCCGTGAGCACGAAGCTTCGCACCCAGTCGGCAGCGAGTCCGCGCATCTGCAACCACGTCACCACGCGCGCGTTTCCACTCTCGAGAGCGGGAAGCGCGCGCTTCGTCCAGCGGCCGTTCAGCCGTCGCAGCGAGTACATGCTCCATCCTCCCACCCACGCCGTGATCATTGCCCCGAGCATCGCGAACAGCAGCGCGCTCGTCGCATCGCCCGTGCGCGTCACGTAGAGCGCGCCGCCCACCACGGACGCCGTGCCCCACTCCGGGTACCGGGACGCACCAACGGGGAGCGTCTCGAGCGCCATCATCTCGAGAAAGACGCCTGCGAGCAGACCGTCGCCGGGACTTCCGCCGAGCGTCCCGGCGAGCGTCGAGGCGACGATCGGGCGCGAGAACATCGCCTGCGGAAAGCTCACGACATCGAGCCCGAGGAACGCGCCCAACAGCGCGAAGAGGAGAATCGTCGTGATCGTCACGCGGCACCCGCCTCGCCGTGTCCCTCGAGCAGCGCGCTCAGTGGAACCGGGCGCGAGGCCGGAACATCGCGCGCGGTCACCTCGACTCCGCGCCGATCGAGCTCCTGCAGCGCACGTACTTCCTCGCTCGTGAGATAGAGATAGCGCAACCGCTCGACGCGGTCGGCGCGGTGATGGATGCCTCCGAGATTCACGGCGCGAATGGTAGCCTGCGTCGCGCCCGCGAGCCGAGCCATCGTGTCGATGTCCGATGTCAGCAGAATTCCCGGACGCTTGTCCCGGTTCCACTGATCGAGCTTGATCGTCGCCTCAGCGACCGATGCGAAGAACACATCGAGCTCGGGTGGAACACCCATTCGGTAGAGCTCCTGCTCCCATTCGCTGTTCGCCACTTCATCATCGACGAGCACGAGAAAGCCGAGCCCCATCGGCTGTCCCCAGCCGACGATCACCTGACCGTGAATCAACCGGTCATCAATGCGGTACAGCTCAATTGCCACGTGCCGTCCCGAGCGTGACCTTCAGCGTCGGCACACCGCGCTCGACGGCCTCCGTTGCGGCAGCGGCGGGCGACGGGTTCGGATGCAACACGAAATGCAGCAGCGTGGGAAGATTGACTCCACTCACGACGATCACATCGCGATCACGCAGCAGCCGAAACGCCGCGATGTTGCAGCTGCCGGCCGGCAGATCCGTGAACACCACCTTCGCGCCGGTCTCCTCGACCATCGCGCGCAGCCGCTGTTCGAGCTCGGCCCCGCTCAGCCCCGTGTTCGACATGGCCACGAACCGGCTGCCCATGCCGGTGATTTGCTCGACTGCGGACACGAGCCCCGCCGCGAGTTGACCATGCGCGAGCACGATCGACGGCGGAGTCGTGTCTGGCTGATCACTCATCGTCTTCCGCCAGATACTGGCGCACATTCGCGGCCGTTCGCATGCGTCCGATCAGCCGCTCGTTGAATGCCTCGGCGGAATTGATGCCGCTGAAACGCAAGAGGTGTGTCATCGCGACGACTTCCGCGACGACGGTGATGTTCTTGCCGGGATTGAGCGGAATGACAGCGGTCGGAATCGGTACATCGAGCACATTGGTGGTCGTCTCGTCCAGCCCCGTCCGATCGATCGCGTCCGCCTTGTCCCATGCTTCGAGTCGCACGATGACCTCGATGCGCTTCTGCAGCCGCACCGCGCGAATGCCGAAGATCGCCTGCACGTCCACGAGCCCGACGCCGCGAATCTCCATGTGGTGCTTCTGCAGCTCGTGCCCACGACCAATGATGATGTCGTGGCCGCGCCGCGTGGCGATCACGAGATCATCCGCCACGAGCCGGTGCCCGCGCTCCACGAGGTCCAGCACGCACTCGGACTTTCCGATACCGCTCTGTCCCACGAACAGTAGTCCGACGCCGTAGACGTCGGCGAGTGAGCCGTGAAGGGTGGTCGTTGGCGAGAACTCTTCCGCGATCGCGGGTTTGACGCGCGCGAAAAACTCGGCCGTCTTGAGCGCGCTCCGGAGAATGGGCACGCCGCGCGCGCGAGAGGCCTGCATCATCTCGTCGGGAACACCTTGTCCCTTCGTGATCACGATGCACGGCACCTCGAAGGAGAAGAACAGCTCCATCACCTTGCGGCGCCGTGTGGGGGAGAGCGATGCGAGGTACGTCATCTCCGTCTCGCCGAACACGAGCACGCGATGCGCGGGGAATCGGTCGACGTATCCCGCGAGCACGAGTCCCGGGCTCGAGACCTCGCTGCTCAGGATCTCGCGCGACAGACCTGCGTCATCGCTCAGCAGCTCGAGCATGAGCGGCTCGCGCATGAGCTCGAGCACGCGCCCGACCGTGAAGGTCTTTCTCATTCAGGGATGCTCCGCATCAGGCTACCCTCGCGGCGATGACGCGCTCCAGGTGCGCTTCCGTCTGTTCGGCCGCTCGTTCCCAGGTGAATTGCGACGCGAAGCGGCGGCCCGCGCTGCCGAGTGAGGCGACGAGCGAGGGATCGCTCACGATGCGCTGCAGCGCGCCAACGAGCGCGGGAAGATCACCATGCGGCACGAGAAAGCCCGTCTCACCATCCCGCACCGATTCCCGCAGTCCTGGCGAGCACGATGCAACGACCGGTGTGGCGCATGCGGCAGCCTCGAGATTCGTGATCCCCCACCCCTCCTTCGGCGACGTGAAGGCGAGCACCCACGCGCTCCGCAGCAGCGCCACTTTCTGCGGCTCGGAGATGAACCCAAGAAAGTGCACGCGGTCGCCGAGGTCAAGCGATGCGGCAAGTCGCTCGAGCGCCGATCGATAGTCCCCGGCGCCCGCAATCGCGAGCTGTGCCGTCGGATGCCGCATGGCCGCAAACGCCCGAATGATCAGGTCCACTCGCTTGTAACGCTTGAGGCGACCGAGATAGGCGACGAGCGGCACGTCGGACCGCTCGCTCGCGTCCGGCGTGTACGAATCCGTGTCGATGCCTGGGTGGATCACCGCAATTCGCTCGCGCGGGATTCCGCGCGCCGCAAGATCGTCCGCCGTGCTCTCGCTGATCGCCTCGAACGCCGTCGCGCCATAGACGCGACCGATGGGCCGCTCCTGAAGCCACACCGCTGCCGCGAGCGCGGCTGGAAGCTCCTGGAATGCAGTCGTGCCGAAGAGATGCGGAATTAACGCCACCGTACGCTTCGCGCCCCACCGCGGCGTCCAGAGCGGCACCTTGTTGATGTCTTCCACCAGCACGTCGAAGTCCGTCGCGGACAGCGCGCGTTTATAGTACGCACGCGCGTAGAGCTGAAACGTGTAGCGCGTGCCCACACGATGCACCGCGATGCCATCGATCGTGGCACGCTGCGGCGCACCGCGCCATCCGCTGCAGAGGAGCGTCACCTCGTGCCCGCGCGCCGCCAGCCTCCCGAAGATCTCGTGCAGATGGATCTCGGCGCCGCCGGCGAACGGGTTGTTGCGATCCTGCCAGTTGACCACGAGCACGCGCACTAGAGCTTGCCCATCTGCCGCGCGAGTGCATCGAGCACGCCGTTCACGAATCGCGCGCTTTGCGAACTGCCATAGCGCTCGGCGAGCTTCACCGCTTCCTGGATCACGACTCTGGGCGGCGTGTCCCCGAGTCCGAGCTCTGCGCTGCCAAGCCGCAACACCGAGCGCTCGATCGCGCCGATGCGCTCGAGCCGCCAATTGACGGTGACCTCGCGCAGCGCGCGATCGATCTCGGCACTCTCGGAGATCACTGCGCGCACGAGCACGGCCGCGCGCTTCCGCTCCTCGGGAGGCACGCGCAGGTCGTCCCAGATCTGCGCCGCCACACGCTCGAGCTGCTGACCGGGTCTCATGTCCCACGCGTACAGTGCCTGGAGCGCACGCGCTCTCGCCCGCGTTTCAACCTTCGCGCGCACGCAGCCTTTCGAAGAGAGCTACCATTTCGATCGCGGCGAGCGCCGCGTCCCAGCCCTTGTTGCCGTGCGCACCGCCGGCACGCGCGTCGGCTTGTTCCACCGTGTCGGTAGTGAGGAGTCCGAAGCCGATAGGCACATCGAAGTCCGCGCCCGCCTCGGCGAGACCGCGAGAGGCCTCGCCTGCGACGAAGTCGAAGTGCGGCGTCTCGCCGCGAATTACCGCGCCGAGCGCGATGATCGCATCGTAGCGCTCCGTCGCGAGCAGCGCCCGCGCGCCGGCGGGAAGCTCCCACGCCCCCGGCACCCACACGACATCGATGTCCGCGCGCTTGCCGCCATGCCGCTCGAGTGCGTCGATGGCACCCTGGAGCAACCGCATCGTCACACTCTCGTTGAACCGACTCACGACGATCGCAACGTGGCGATTCGTCATGTCGGGCGCGCCCGTGAAATCCATCATCAGTGCGCGAGCAGGTGGCCGAGTTTCGTGTGTTTGGCGACGAGATAGTCGCGGTTCTCGGCGGTTTCCGGCGCGTGGATGGGCACCCGCTCCTCCACGTGCAGCCCATAACCCTCGAGTCCCACCATCTTGCGCGGATTGTTCGTCATCGGCCGGATCGAGCGCAGCCCGAGGTCGAGCAGGATCTGCGCACCGATTCCATAGTTGCGAAGATCGGGCGCAAAACCAAGCCGCGCGTTCGCCTCGACGGTATCCGCACCGCCATCCTGGAGCGCGTACGCCTTGATCTTGTTGAGCAGGCCGATGCCGCGCCCTTCCTGATCGAGGTAGACGACCACTCCCTTCCCCGCCTTCTCGATCTGCGACATCGCCGCGTGCAGCTGCCAGCCGCAGTCGCAGCGCATCGAGCCGAACACATCGCCCGTGAGACACTTCGAGTGCATGCGGACGAGAATGCTCTCGCCCTGATCGACATCGCCGTGCACGAGCGCCACGTGCTCGCGCGTGTCGACATCGTTTCGGTAGCCAATGATCCGCCAGACGCCGAACTCCGTGGGCAGCCGCGCCTCGGCCACGCGATGCACGAGGCGCTCGTTCTTCAAGCGATAGGCAACGAGCTGCGCAACGGTGATGAAGCGGAGGTTGTGCTCGGCGGCGAACTCCTCGAGCTCCGGACGGCGCGCCGGCGCACCATCGTCGTCGCGCAGGATCTCGCAGATGACACCGGCCGGCGCGAGCCCCGCGAGCCGCGCGAGATCGACCGCGGTCTCCGTGTGCCCGACGCGTTGCAGCACGCCACCCGGACGCGCACGCAGCGGCTGCACGTGTCCGCCAAAACGAATGTCGGCGGGCCCGCTCGCGGGATCTGCAGCGACGCGGATCGTCTGGGCGCGGTCCTGCGCGCTGATGCCCGTGGTGATCCCGTACTTGGGCGCCGCATCGATGCTCTGCGTATACGCGGTTCTGAGCGCATCGTCGTTGCCCTCGCCTATGAGCGCGAGCCCCAGCTGCTCGATGCGTTCCGGCGTGAGCGCGAGACAGATCAAGCCGCTCGCGCGCTTCGCCATGAAGTTGATGATCTCCGGCGTCACCAGCTCGGCGGCGCAGATGAGATCACCCTCGTTCTCACGATCTTCGTCATCCGCGACGATGAGCATCTCACCGTTGCGAATCGCCTCGATCGCGTCGTCCACACTTGCGAATTGCATTGTCACGTTCAGTCCTGTGCGTGCAAAGAGGAAGGCGCGTCGAAGCCTCCCTGATAGGGCGCGAGCATGCGTCTCACGTACTTCCCGATCACGTCGCCCTCGACATGTACGTGCTGCGCCATGCGCAGCTCATCGAGCGTCGTGTGCGACAGTGTGTATTCGATCAGCGAGAGCTGCACCGCGTTCGTCGCGGGCAGTTCGTTTACCGTGAGACTCACACCATCGACCGTCAGCGAGCCGTGCGGAATCATGAGCTCGGAGAGTCCGTCGGGAAGCGACAGGGTCACGAGTTTCGCATCTCCCTCTGTTTCGATGTCGATCACGGATGCGACGCCATCCACGTGTCCGAGTACGAGATGACCGCCGAACCGATCGCCGGCCTGCATCGCGCGCTCGAGGTTCACGCGCCGACCGATCGTCCATTCACCGATCGCGGTGCGCTCGAGCGTCGTCGTGACGGCGGCGGCGGTGAACCACCCGGCACCATGCTCACGCACGGTCAGGCACGCCCCGTTGATGGCGATGCTCTCGCCGTCCACGAGATCGTCGTAGCGACAGCGCACGCGCAGCTCACGCCCGGCCGGCGTGACCCGAAGCTGATCGATCGTTCCGACATCCTGCACGAGCCCGGTGAACATGCGTGCGCGCCATCTCGCTGAGGGTCAATCCTCCGACGGCGGCGCGAATACGGCCATCGTGTCCGCGCCGACTTCGCGATGCTCGAGTGCGCGCCATCGCGACGCGCGCTCGATTTCCGTTGGCGGAACGAACGCGAACGCGCCGAGCGCGCCTGCGCCGAAGATCGCCGACCCCCGAAAGATAACCAAACGGTCGACCATTCCGGCCCCGATCAGGGCTCCGGCGAGGCGCGCGCCCCCCTCCACGAGCAAAGAACGCACGCCGGCGTCGCCCAGTGCGTCCAGCGCCACGCGCAGAGAGATCGAGTCGATCACGCGTACGCCCACCGCCTGGAGCGCCGCGATGCGGGCAGCGGGCGGCGATTCGGCGAGGACCACGGTAGGCACATCGCGAGCGGTGACGGCCAGTACCGAATGGACGGGCAGACGCGCCGCGCGATCGAACACTACCCGCCTCGGTGCGACGCGGGGAGGCGGCGCATCGCGCACGGTGAGCGCCGGATCGTCGGTGAGCACCGTGCCGATCCCGACGCCGATCGCGTCGCTCCCCGCGCGCATCTCGTGCACCAGGCGCCGCGATTCATCGCCCGTGATCCACCGCGAGTGGCCCGCCGCATCGGCGAGCGCGCCATCAAGCGAGACGGCGAGCTTGAGGGTGATCCATGGACGCCTCTCGATGAACGAGTGAAAAAACGGCGCGTTGAGCTCGCGCGCCTCGTTCTCGACGACGCCGACGGACACCGCGATGCCCGCCGCGCGCAGCAGCTCGATTCCGCCCGATGCGTCACGATTCGGGTCACGCCCGGCGATGACCACGCGCGCGACGCGCGCGTTGACGAGTGCATTGGCGCACGGCGGCGTCTTGCCATGGTGCGCGCACGGCTCGAGCGTGACGTACACGGTTGCACCCTCGGCACGCTCGCCCGCGGCACGCAGCGCCTCTACCTCCGCATGCGGCGCACCGAACGCCGAGTGATGTCCCTCTCCAACGATCACGCCATCGCGTACGACGACGGCGCCGACCATCGGGTTCGGCGCCGTCTGTCCCCAGCCCTTTCGCGCGAGCTCGAGCGCGCGACGCATGAACGACGCGTCGTCGCGCGCGCTGCCCCCTGTGCTCGAGACCTCGTTCGTGCTAGAGCCCAATGCGTATGCCGAGCGAGCCGTAGTTGCGCGCGGCACTCGCATCAGTCGCGAAGGTGTTGAACGTCGTCACATCACCACCGGTCACCCGCCCGATCTCGGCGACGAAGTGCGCGAGCAGCAGATTGAACGACACATCGGCGAAGTAGTTCGTGCGCGTGGGCGAGATGTGGAGCGGAATCGGCGAGGTTGGCCTGCTGCCATCAACGTCGTACGTGAGCGAGGCCTTGCTGTCGTACTGATCCTGGCCGACGCCGGCCGCGAGCCCGAGAAAGAGAAATTTCTTGCTCGCGGTGAGCCGCCACTGCTTCGTGCGAATCCGATAGTCCGTGATGCTCACGACGTTCCCCGAGTTGTCCGAGCCGCTGAGCTCCGCGGTGGGAAGATCGCGCACCATGTACGACACACCCACCGCCGGAATGAGCAGCGACTCCTGAAGAATACCGATGCGCCCGCCGAATCCGATCTTCCATTTGTCGGTCTGCGCGCCCACGTGCAGCGAGTGCTGCGTGTAGCTCGGCAGATACGCGACGCTGACGAGCGCATCGAGGCCACCGATGTACGTGAGCCCAACCGGAATGCCCTTGAACAATCCAATCGCGATATCCGCGGCCGGAAGCCCCACCCATCGTTCCTTGCTCGGGATGAGCGTGGATACCGGAGGTCCCGACTGAACCTGGATCTCGTCGACGGACGGGATGGTCGCCTTCATCACGTTGGCGCGCACACCGATGCTGATGCGCCCGAGCCCGCCGAGGGTGCCGCCCTGACCCAGCGTGGGATTGCCGCCGGCCACCCACGTGCCGAGCTGCATGTTCATGTAGTTGAACAGGTCCGCGACCTTTTGACACGCATCGCCGCCTTCGTGGGTGATGCCCACGACCCCGGGATCCGTGCAGTGCGAGTCGATCGCCTGCGCCGGAAGCGCCGCGGCAATGCCGAGCGCCGAGACGATCAACAACGTGCCGTGACGAATGTTCATCGAACCTCCCTCGAGCTACGCGAAGATGACAGCTCCGGTACCGAGTCGCGTGGCACCGAGAACCCACGCGGGCACACCCGCGGCCTCGGCGTGAGCGATCACCGACTCGGCTACGGAGGCATCCGCGAGCACGATCATTCCGACACCCATGTTGAACGCGCGAAACATCTCTTCGCGCGTCACGTGTCCCGCCTGTTCGAGCGCGAGAAATTCCGCTGGAATCGTCCAGCTGCCCGCGTCGATCACCGCATCGACATCGGGCGGCAACGCACGATTGAGATTCCCCGGAATGCCACCGCCCGTGATGTGCGCCATTGCGTGAACCGTGCCGAGCACGGGGCGCAGCGCCGCGAGATACGAGCGGTGCACGCGCAGGAGCACATCTGCCACGGTACCCGGGGAACCCGGAAAGGTGTCGTGGGGTGCGAGTCTCATGCGCTCGGACACGATCCGGCGCGCCAGAGAGTAGCCGTTGGTGTGAAGGCCATTGCTCGCGAGGCCAACGAGCACATCGCCGATGCGAACGCGGGATGCGCCGAGCACCGCCGATTCTTCCACGGTGCCGACGATGAAGCCGGCGAGGTCGTAGTCCGGCGGCGTGTACACGCCGGGCATTTCGGCGGTCTCACCACCGACGAGCGCGCAGCCATTCTCGCGGCATCCCGCAGCGACTCCGCGCACCACGCTCTCGACCACCGAGGGCACGAGCTCTCCGAAGGCGACGTAGTCGAGAAAGAACAGTGGCGTCGCTCCCTGCACGAGAATGTCGTTCACGCAGTGATTGACCAGATCGTGGCCGATCGTGTCGTGGACGTTCGCATCGATGGCGAGCTTGATCTTCGTGCCCACGCCGTCCGCACTCGACACGAGCAGTGGCGCCCGCATGCCTTCCGGCATGCGCACCATGCCGCCGAAGCCACCGAATGCCCCGCGCGTGGCGGACGTGAACGTCGACTCCACGAGCGCCTTGATACGGCTCTTCGCATCGTCGGCAGCATCGATGTCCACGCCGGCGGCGCGATAATCGAGCGGCGACGTCACGGCACGAGCTCCTTCTCGAACGCGACCAGCTTCCGGAACTCCTCGATGCGCGCGGTGAGATCCTTCTCGGTGATCTCGAAGAACCGCTCGACGGAGAACCGCTCGACGGCGAACGAGCCCATTGCGCATCCGCAGACGACGGCGCGGCGCATGCTTCCTTCGCTCAGGTCACCGGTGCGCGCGAGATAGCCGAAGAAGCCGCCGGCGAACGAGTCGCCCGCACCCGTTGGATCGAACACGCTCTCGAGCGGATACGCGGGAGCGAAGAAAATGCTCTTCGCGTTGAACATGAACGCTCCGTGCTCGCCCTTCTTTATGATGACGTGCTTCGGTCCGTGCGCCATGATCCAGCGCGCGGCCTTCACGAGGTTGGTCTCCTCCGTGAGCTGGCGCGCCTCGCCGTCATTGAGCGTGACCATGTCCACTTCCTTGAGCAGAGCGAGCAGATCGTTGCGGCGGCTCTCGATCCAGAAGTTCATCGTGTCGCACGCCACGAGCTTGGGTTTGCGCACCTGACGCAGCACCTCGAGCTGGAGGCGCGGGTCGATGTTGCCGAGAAACACGAATGGCGTATCGCGAAACTGCTCGGGAATCTTCGGGAGAAAATGCGAGAAGACGCCGAGCCGCGTCTCGAGTGTTTCGGCGGAATTGAGGTCGTGGCGATAGCGACCGCGCCATCGGAACGACTCACCCTCGGCGCGCTCCAGGCCCGCGAAGTCGACGCCGCGCTCGCGCAGCGGCTGCAGCTCGTCGACCGGATAGTCGCTGCCGACGATGCCTACCACCTGCACCGGCGTGAGCAGACTCGCCGAGGCCGCGAAGAAGATGGCCGAGCCTCCGATCACATTCTCGGCCTTGCCAAACGGAGTCTCGACGGAATCGAGCGCGACGGATCCGACGACGAGCACGGTCATGGGGCAGTCAGTGAGAGTCCGGAAGGTCGGTTGAATGCGAGAGGCCGATCACATGCGCTCGGGAGCCGCAATGCCGAGCACCGCGAGCCCATTGCGCAACACGATACGACTCGCCTGGGCAAGGAAGAGCCGCGAATTCATGATCGATGGCGGCTGATCGAGCACATGATGCTTGTGATACCAGGTGTGCACCAGCTGCGCCGTGTCGTGCAGATAGCTCGCGACGCGATGCGGCTCGAGCGCCTCGGCCGCACCGGCGAGCAGCGCCGGAAAATCGAGGAGGGCCTTCACCAGCTCGCGCTCCTCGGGCTCGACGAGCGCATCGAAATCGACGTTGGCCGCGTTGAGCGAGCTCGGATCGATGCCGCCCACGCGAAAGATGCCGCAGAGCCGGGCGTGCGCCATCTGGATGTAGTACACGGGATTCTCTTCGGACTGCGCGCGCGCGAGGTCGATGTCGAACACGAGCTCCGATTCGGCTTTGCGCATCGAGAAGAAGTAGCGCACGGCGTCGCGTCCGACTTCCGAGATGAGCTCCTCCAGCGTGACGATGGAGCCGGAACGCTTGGAGAACTTCATCTCCTCCCCGGCCTTCATCAGCTTCACGAGATTGTGCAGGACGTACTCCGGATATCCCTTCGGAATTCCGGCCTCGAGCGCCTGCAACCCCGCGCGCACCCGCGCTGTGGTGCCGTGATGATCGGTGCCCTGCACGTTGATCGCGCGGGTGAAGCCCCGGCCCCACTTGCTCACGTGGTACGCCACGTCGGGAAGAAAATAAGTGTAGGTGCCGTCGCGTTTCCGCATCACTCGATTCTTGTCATCGCCGAATTCGGTCGTGCGCAGCCAGAGAGCGCCGTCTTCCTCGTAGCTATTGCCGCTCGCGACGAGCACGCGCACCGTTGCATCGACGGCGCTCTCGGTGGCATCGCCGCCGAGGACGGGCGCGATCGCGTGCGCAGATCCGGGTGCGTAGAGGCTCGACTCCAGAAAGTACGTGTCGAAGACGAGCCCGAACGCCTTGAGATCGCGATCCTGCGTCTTGCGAAGCTCGTCCACGGCGACGCGCACGAACTCGGGATGCGTGCGCACGAACTCGAGAATCTCGGGCGCGAGCGCGACCGGATCGTTCTGGAACGAGCCGAGCAGATCGGCCGGCATCTCGCGCTCGAGAAGCTCCTGCGCGTTTCGTGCGCCACGATCTGCGATGTACGCGCGCGCGACGTCGAGCACGTACTCGCCCTGATACCAGCCATCCGGAAAGTCCAGTGGATGCCCCGCGAGCTCGCGCAGTCGCACCACCACTGACGCCGCGAGATTCTGAATCTGGACGCCGGCATCGTTGTAATAGTATTCGCGCGACACGGACCAGCCTCCCCACTCGAGCAGCGCGCTGATGGCGTCGCCGAGCACGGCCTGTCGCCCGTGACCAACGTGCAGCGGCCCCGTGGGATTTGCGGAGACGAACTCGACGACCACACGCTGCCCCGCTCCACTCTCGTTGCGCCCGTACGCGTCGCCCTGTGCGACGATGGTCGTGAGCCCGCGCGCGTTCGCGCCGGCAGCGAGATAGAAGTTGATGAATCCCGCGCCGGCGATGTCGACCTTGCTCACACCCGTCGCGTCGAGATCGAGTCGGTCGACCAGCTTCTGCGCGAGCACGCGCGGCTTTTCGCCGAGCGGCTTCGCGAGAATCATCGCGAGGTTGGTGCTCCAGTCGCCGTTCGCGGGATCGCGCGGGCGCTCCAGTACCGGGGCAATCGTGGCGGGCGCACCGAGCTCACGCGCGGCATCTGTCAACGCCGCACGAATGAGATCGATGGGCATCATTCGGAGGAGCTGCTGCTCTTGGGCGCGCTCGGTTTCGACTCGGCCGGCTTCGTCGCTGCCGGCGGCGTGCTCGGAGTCTTGCCGTCGGACGAAGAGGACTTCGCGTCGGATGACTTGCTCTCGCCCGAGGATTTGGACTCGCCGGACGTGCTCGTGTTTCCGCTTCCACCCTCGGACGAGCTCGACGAAGACGAGGCGCCCTCACCGTTCGACGCGGAGTTCCTGGACGCGCTCTGATCTTTCTTTCCGTCCTTGCCGTAATCCGTGATATAGAAGCCGCTACCCTTGAACATGAGGCCGGCACCTGCAGAGATCTTGCGCGCAGCCATCGCTCCGCACACTGGACACGGAAGCTCGGATTCGCCGCTGCTGATCGTCCGGAAGAACTTTTCGAAGTCGTGCCCGTTGGGGCACGTGAACTCGTAAGTTGGCATCGCTCAGAAAGTTATGCTGTTCAGCGAACGCGGACAATGAGATTTCTCCGCGCCGATCATCGAGCGGGCCGGTACATCCCCCACGATGCCGCGAGCGTGTCCGCGATCTCGCCGAGCGTCGCGCGCGCGCGCGCGGCATCGATGATGAGAGGCATGAGCCTGGCCGATGTCTCAGCGCTCTCCGACGTGCTCGCGGTTCCGAGCGCGCCGAGCGCAGCGCGCACCTCAGCGTCGTCGCGCGACGCGCGCGTGCGCGCCAGCCGCGCGAGCTGGTCCTGCTCCAGCGCTCGATAATCGGGTGCGGGGATCGCGAGCGGCGGCTCATTGTCCGTGAATGCGTTCACACCCACGATCACCGTCTCGCCGCGCTCCACGCGAAGCTGGTGCTCGTACGCCGAGCGTCCAATCTCGTCCTGGAAAAAGCCCTCTTCGATCGCTCGCGCGGCGCCGCCCAGCTCCTCGACACGCGCGAGCAGCGCGAGCGCACGCTCCTCGAGCTCGGTGGTCAACTTCTCGACGTAGTAGCTGCCGGCGAGCGGATCGGCCGTGCCCGCAACGCCGGACTCGTACGCGACAACCTGCTGGGTACGCAACGCCAACGTGGCGGCGTCGACCGTCGGAAGCGCGAGCGCCTCATCGTAGCCATTGGTGTGGAGCGACTGCGTGCCGCCGAGCACTGCGGCGAGCGTCTGGACCGTGACGCGCACGACATTCGTGAGCGGTTGCTGCGCCGTGAGCGTCACGCCTCCGGTCTGCGTGTGAAAGCGCATGCGGCAGCTCGCGTCCGAGGCGCCGAATCGCTCGCGCATCAGTCGCGCGTACATGCGCCTGGCGGCGCGGAACTTCGCGACTTCCTCGAACAGATCGCTGTGCGCCGCGAAGAAGAACGAGAGTCGCGGTGCGAAGCTGTCGATGGCGAGGCCGGCTCCCAGCGCGCGCGCCACGTACTCGATCGTGTTCGCGAAGGTGAACGCGAGCTCCTGCACGGCGGTCGCACCAGCCTCGCGCATGTGGTAGCCCGAGATCGAGATCGGATTCCACTGCGGCACCTCCGCGGCGCAGAACGCGAAGATCCCCGTCACCAGCGCGAGGCTCGGTCCCGGCGGATAGATGTAGGTGCCGCGGGCGATGTACTCCTTGAGGATGTCGTTCTGCACGGTGCCCGAAAGCTTCGCGCGCGGAATTCCGCGCTCCTCCGCGACCACGATGTACATTGCGAGCAGCGTCGCCGCCGTCGCGTTGATCGTCATGGACGTCGAGACCCTTTCGAGCGGAATCTCGGCGAGCAGCGCGTGCATGTCGTCCACGGTGTCGATCGCGACGCCCACCCGGCCGACCTCGCCGACCGCGCGCGGCGAGTCGGAGTCGAAGCCCATCTGCGTCGGCAGATCGAAGGCGACCGAGAGTCCCGTCTGTCCCGCGGCGAGGAGGGCACGGAAGCGCGCGTTCGTCTCCATCGCGGTGCCGAAGCCGGCGTACTGGCGCATCGTCCACAGCCGCCCGCGATACATCGTCGACTGCACGCCGCGAGTGAACGGAAAGGATCCCGGATCGTTCAGGTCGTGCGCGTAGTCGACCGGCGCATCGGCCGGACGGTAGAACGGTTCGAGTGGAACGCCGGCGGGAGTGGTGCGAGCGTCGTCGCGCGCGGGCATCAGGGGCTGCGCATCAGGAGCTGCGCGTCATCCCCCGACGCCGGCGGGAACGCCGCTCAACAGCTCCACGGCGAGATCCACTTCGCGCTTGCTGCCGATGTAAAGTGGCGTGCGCTGATGCAGCTCCGTGGGCTGTGCATCCATCACGCGATGCGCGCCGTCGTAGGCGGCGCCGCCGGCCTGCTCCACCACGAACGCGAGCGGGTTCGCCTCGTACAGCAGCCGCAGCTTGCCATGCGTGCGCTTTCTGTTCGCCGGGTACACGAACACGCCGCCGCCCAGAAGGTTCCGATGAAAATCGGCGACGAGGCTGCCCACGTAGCGAACGCTGAGCGCCTTGTGGTTTCCCTCGAGTCCGCGATACCGGCGCATGAGCGACTTGACCGGCTCCTCCCACAGCTGCTCGTACGAATCGTTCACCGAGAGATACCGGCCGACCTCGGGGATGCGAATGTTCGGATGCGAGAGGAGAAACTCGCCGATGGAGGGATCGAGCGTGAAGCCGTGTGAGCCCTGCCCCGTGGTGTACACCAGCATGGTACTCGAGCCATAGATCACGTAGCCCGCTGCCACCTGCTGGTGGCCGGGCTGGAGCAGGTCGGACATCTCGCCGCGCGTGCCCGACGAGGTCTTGCGAAGCACGGAGAAGATCGTGCCGACCGGCACGTTGACATCGATGTTCGACGAGCCGTCGAGCGGATCGAACAGCAACACGTACTTGCCGCACTTGAAGCCGTCCGGAATCGGGATGATGTCCGGCTCCTCTTCCGAGGCCATGGCACACAGGCGGCCGCCGTGGTCCATCGCCTTGATGATGATCTCGTTCGACAGCACGTCGAGCTTGGCCTGCACCTCTCCCTGCACGTTCTGCGACTCGTTGGAGCCCAGAATGTCGGCGAGTCCGGCGCTTCGAACCTTGTTCGCGATCATCTTCGCGGCGAGCGCGATGTCGTACAGGATGCCGGACAGCTCGCCGGTGGCCTCGGGGTACAGGCGTTCCTGCTCGATGATGTAGCGATCGATTGTGACGACGGACGTAGGCGTATGTTGAACCACGGGTTACCTCGTGTCGGGAGCGGCCGCACGGCCGCCGCAGGTGCAAAGTGGCGTCTGCACGTTCCTTCCTGCAAGTGGCAAACCGCGCCTTTCAGGGCTCCATTCGAGGTGCGGCGACCCAGCGGTCGCCACCCTCCTCGATCTCGAGCGTGCGGCCATCAGTGCGGCACACGATCGACCCCTCGAGATCCGTGCGCATCACGGCGGCGCCCACCGCCGTGAGCGAGCGCAAGACGCTGGCGCTCGGATGGCCGTACATGTTCCCCGCCCCCACTGAGATGAGCGCGACGCGCGGTCGCACCTGCGCGAGAAAAGGATCCGTGCTGCTCGTATTGCTCCCGTGATGCCCGACCTTGAGCACATCGGCGCGAAGATCACTCCCGTATGCGCTTACGAGCCGCTCCTCTTCTCCTTTCTCCGCATCTCCCATCAGGAGCATCCGTACGATGCCGTACTCGGCCAGCACGACGACGCTTCCCGCGTTCGGGTCCTTGAGTCCGATCATCCATGCGGAATCGGGCGCGAGCACGTGCAACCGCACGTCATCGACCACGAGCGAATCACCCGGATGCACGCGCGTCCAGACGACGTGCTGATCGCGCGCGGCGATGAGCGACGCGCGATACGGGGGACTGGTGCCCGCGTACGCGCCATCCCAGTACGCTGCCGGATGCAGTCCCGCGATCACGCTCGCGCCGCCGCCAACGTGGTCCGCATGCGGATGCGAGAGCACGAACAGGAGAACGTCGCCGCCCCGCCGGCGCAGATAGGGGATCACGGTGGAGCGCCCGGCATCGCCGCCGGTCCAGTCGCGACCCGCATCGAAGAGCAGCCAGCGACCAGCCGGTGTCCGAAGCGCGATCGCGTCGCCCTGACCGACGTCGATCATGTGCAGTTCCATCTTGCCGTGCTGCTCGGGCCACAGCGGGCGCCAGGCTGCAAGCGTGAGCGCGCCCAAGGCGATCATCAGCGCGCGTCCTGGTGCCCGGCTCACGCACGCCGTAAGCAACGCGATGCTCGCGGTCCCTGCGAGCACCGCAGTCTCGAGCGTGGGCGCCACGGTGAGCGCGGCGTACGGCACGCTCGCGCCAACCGTCGCGATCGCATCCAGTGCGCGCAGCAGCGGATGACAGGCGTCTGCGAGCAGCACGCCGAGCGCACGAAACGGGGAGACGGCGACGGCGAGAAAAAGTGCGGGCTGCAGCACGGCGACCACCGGCGTCGCGAGAATGTTCGTGATCGGGGCAACGAGGCTGATGCGACCGAACGTCCACGCCACGAGGGGCGCGCTCGCCACGCACGCTACGCACGACGTGAGGAGCGTGCGCGCGAGGGAGCCGCGCATACCCGTGAGCGATGCCGGGATGCATCGTTTTCCGAGCGCGCCGCTCGCCACGAGCGCGGCCATGCCCAGCACGCTGAGCTGATAACCGAGATCGAGCACGGTGGCGGGGATCACGAGGGGAGCGGCGGCTCCGAGCGCGAGCGCCGCCCATGGCGACGTTGGACGCTGCACGAGCCGGCAGATGGCGCGCACGCCGAGCATCACGCCGGAACGCACGGCCGGCGCGGGGAGCCCGATCACCGCGATGTACACCGCCGTGATCACGAGCGTCGCGATGCTCGCCATCGCGGGGCGCAGTCGCGCCATGCGGCAGATCAGCTCAACGGCCATCGCGATGATCGCGACGTGCAGCCCAGAGATGGAGAGCATGTGCACGATTCCCGACACGGCGAAGCGGTCACGCACGGCGGGGTCGACGGCACGCTCGTCGGCGATGAGGAGTGCGCGCACGAGCGGCGCGTCGGCGCGAAAGAGCGTGTCGATGCGGGCGCCGATCGCGGCGCGCGCGACGAGCAGCGGGTCGTGCGCACCATCGCTCGAGATGCGCGCGTGCGCGAGCTTGAGTCCGCGCGCGGTGACGAACACGGTGCCGGCTATGGTGACGCGGTCGCCCGTGTCGGCGCGTCCCCGCTCGACGGACATCGAGGCCGGCATCGCGCACCCGGGCCAGCGCACCTGCGCGCGCACGTACGCACCCGGCGCCGCCGCATCCTCGAGCTGCGCACTCCACTGCGCGCGATGCGGTGCATCGGCGCGGCATCGCGCCTCCTGCGCGGCGCTCCAGAGCGCCATGCACGCGCCCGCGGTAAAGAGCGCACCGATCGCGGCGTGGGTACCACTGCGCCTGCCGCCCGCAATCGCCGCGTACACGATTCCGATCGGGACCGCGGCGGCCGGCGCGCCGAGAAAACCCGCAACGAGCCCCGCGGCGTAAATGAGCACGGCGATCGCGATGAGCGGCACCGCCCACGATCGCGAACGCACGCGCGCTGCGCCCCATCGGGGTGATGCGACTACAGGCGCGCCAGCGCGAAGCCAGCGCGAAGCCGGTGCGAGATTAGTGCGGCGGGTGGCGCGGGTTGGCGGAGACGCGCTGGATCGCATCCAGCACGATCACCGCGAGCTGCGCGCGCGTCTGATCCTTTTGCAGGTCGAGCGCGATCAGCGCCATTCCGGTATCCGTGCCGCCGCTGTACCGGGGACGCGTCTTGTTCAGCACGTACGCGAGCGCGTCCTCCTTGCAGCTGGCGCAGGCGCAGATCGACGGCATCTTCGCCACCAGATCGTCGTAGATCCCAACAACCGTGTCCTCGAGGAGATTTTTCATCCGGCCAGCGGCAGCGCCGCGCGCGTCGGAACAACGGCACCGGTGAAGGTCGAGCCCGTGGTGCCCGTGAGCTCGACAGTGACGTAGCGGCCGATCATCGAGTCGTCGCCCGGAATGAGCACCGTGCGGTGGTGCCGTGTGCGTGCCTGGAGCAGCGTCCCGCGTCGCGAGAGCTTCTCGACGAGCACCTCGTGACGCGTGCCGAGCATGCCGAGATTGATCGCGCGCGTGCCCGCGCGCACGGTCGCTATGAGCCGCTCGAGCCGCTCGCTCGCCACTTCGTCGGAGATCGTCCAGGACTCGGGCAGGCGTGTGGCCGGCGTGCCTTCTCGCGCGGAGAACTTGAAGGTGTACGCGTCGTCGAAGCCGGTCTCGCTCACCATGTCGAGCGTCTCCGCGAACTCTTCCTCGGTTTCGCCGGGGAATCCGACGATGATGTCGGTCGTGAGCGCGAGGCCGGGAATGGCGGCACGCAGGCGCGCCACGCACTCGCGGTACTCCTCGCGCGTGTAGCGGCGCAGCATGCGCTTGAGCGTGGTCGAGGATCCGGACTGCATGGGCAGATGCACGTGCTCGCACACGGCGCCCGTGGTGGCCATTGCCTCGATGACGCGAGCCGAGAAGTCGTTCGGATGCGGGCTCGTGAATCGAAGCCGGCGCACACCCGGTACCGATCCCACCGCGCGCAGCAGATCGGCGAAATCGTGCGTGCCATCGTTGTACGAGTTCACGGTCTGGCCGAGCAGCGTGATCTCGGTGATCCCGTCCGCAGCGGTCTCGCGCGCCTCACGCACGACATCCGAGAGCGCGCGGCTGCGCTCGGGCCCGCGCGTGGTGGGCACGATGCAATAGGTGCATCGGTAATCGCAGCCGCGCTGCACGGGAATCCACGCAGTCACCCCGTCCAGTCTGCGCGCGCGAAAATCCTCGTAATGCTCTTCCAGATCGAAGTCGACCTTCGCGAGGCGCTCCCCATGCCGTGCGCTCTCGATCAGCGACGGCAGCGCGCGATAACCATCGGGACCGATCACGAGGTCGACATGCTTCGCGCGATCGAGCAGCCGCGGCCCGAGGCGCTGCGCCATGCATCCGGTCACGCCGAGCACTGTGCTCGCCTTCATGTGTCGCTTGAGCTCACCGATCCTGCCCAGCACGCGCTGCTCCGCGTGATCGCGAATCGCGCACGTGTTGACGAGAATGACATCGGCGCCCTCCGGTCCGCTCACCGCACGATAGCCGTATTCCGCGAGGCGACCGAGCATCAACTCGGAGTCGCTCGCGTTCATCTGGCAGCCGTACGTCTCGATATAGACGGTGGGGGACAACTCGCTCGTCATGATGCTCTGCGTGTGGGCCAGCGTGTGGGCCAGCGTGTGAGCCAAATCCAAAGCTAACTACGCACCGTGCGCCGCCGCCAACGCGGATGCCGGCGGGTGCACCGGAAGCGCGATGTGGAACTGGCTGCCGTTCCCCTCCGTGCTGCGCACCCAGATTCGGCCGCCATGGACTTCCACGGCCAGCTTGCAGAATGCTAGGCCCAGCCCCGAGCTCCGCACCCGCGGCACTTCGGGCTGCTTGGCGCGCTCGAACTTGCGGAAGATCAGCTCGTGATACTCCGGCGGAATTCCCGGTCCGTTGTCCGCCACCGTGAACAGCATGCCGCCCGTGGCGGTGTCGCGATGCGCCAGAATCGTGATCTCGACGCCGTTGCGCGTATGCGTCAGCGCGTTCTGGATGAGGTTCGCGAACACGCGCTTGAGCAGCCCCTTGTCCGCGTTGATCACCGGCGCGTCCTCCGCAACATCCACGAACACTCTTGCGCCCTCCTGCTGGAAGCGCACATCCCATTCGTGCACGATCTCGGCGACGAACGCGCCGGGCGCGATCGGCGAGAGGTCGAGATCGATCGCGTTCTCCTCGATGCGCGCGACCTCGAGCAAATCGCCGATCAGACCGAGCAGATCCTCAGCCTTCGACTCCGCATCGCCGAGCACGCGACGCTGGGTCTCGCTCACGGTTCCGAAGTCTCCATCGAGGGCCATCTCGAGCGATGCGAGCACGGAGGTGAGCGGTGTCTTCAGGTCGTGCACGATCATCTTCATGAGATCGTCGCGCACCTTCTCGAGCTCCCGGAGCTTTCGATAGCTGTCGTCGAGCGCGTCGGTCGCGAACTTGAGGCGGAGCAGCGAGCGCACGCGCGCGCTCAGGATCTGGCGATTGTGCGGCTTCGTGAGAAAATCATCGCCGCCCGCCTCGATGGCCTTCACGCGATCGGTCGTGTCATTGAGCGCCGTCACGAAGATCACGGGGATTCGCTCGGTGCGCGGATCGCGCTTGAGCCGGCGGCACACCTCGAACCCCGTGGAGCGGTCGTCGACGCGAAGCGCACCCGCGGGCATCGCGACGTCGAGAATGCAGAGATCGGGCTTGTGCTCGAAGCACATCTCGACGGCGCTGGGTCCATCGCTCGCCGAGATGACGCGATAGCCGAGCATGGAGAGCTGATCGTACAACAGCTCGACGTTGGCGGCAACGTCGTCCGCTACGAGAATGAGCGGAACGTGCGTCACGCCACTCTTTGCGTCACGGACGCAGGAAGAATCCGGCGCTCAGAATCCATGCGTGCTCCGACACGTCGGCGAGACTCGACGAGCGATTCGCTCGCGTGAGGGAGAAATCGACGCGCGAGCGGCCGCGCGACACCGGAATCCCGAGGCCGAGACTGTAGTCCGTCTCGTGCACGTTTACCGTGTTCACCTCGAACGGCAGAATGCGATGCCGGTATCCCAGGCGCAGCGGGAATTCCTGCCCGAACAGGCTCGGCGCTCGCACCTCCGCGCCCACGCCCCAGTCCCATCCGTCGACTGCCTTGACGTCCGATTCGGCGAGCCCGTTGAGTGCCGACCAGCCATGCCACTCCGCATTCGCCGAGAGCAGCAGTCCCGAGATGCCTCCGAAGACAGTCCCAAAGCCGAATCGCTTCGGCACGCGCGCGCTGCTCAGCGTGGTGTCGTTTCGGAATGCGTGCATCGTGCCGCCCGCATCGCCCGAGACGCCCAGCGACAAGTCGGGCACGGGGCGCCAGTCGATGCCGCCGGTGAGCGAGTGTCCGGTGTAGCTGAGCGTCGATGCCTGGGAGAAGAGTGCAAAGCTCGTGTCCGCGAACGTGCGCGCGATCAGCAGACGATTCTCTCCCGTGAGCACGTGCCCGGCGATGCCGATGCTGAGCGACGGCAGCACCAGAAACGATCCGGCCAGGCGAACGTCGTTGATCGCGCCATCGGTGGAGAAGCTCTCGTTGTAGAGCGAGCTGTCCCCACCCGCGAAGTGCGCGTACGCGGTGCTCGACGTCTGCCACGTACGGTCGAGAAAGGTCGTCGACGAGATTCCGACCGTGACGCGAGGTCCGACGTTGAGCGCGCCGGCGAGCAGCGGAAAGCGCGCGGTGGTCGTGTTGTCGGACACGCCGTTCGCCTGCACGTGGCGGAATTCGGGATCGTACTGGAAGTAGAAGCCGGGGCGGCCCCACGTCACGAGCGCGGCGGGGTTGATCGGCGAAAGCGGATCGTTCTCCGCAATCGAGCCGCCCACGCCCTCGGCGTGCGTCGAAAGTCCCCCGGCGGGGTAGCCGAAGCCCTGGGTGCTCAGCGTGCCCTGGGCGGCAGCGGATGTCACGAAGATCGCGCAGAGAACGAGCGTACGAAGCGTTCGCATTACGGGAGTCCGAACCCGCTGCGCGGGATGTAGGTCAGATGCAATCGCGGCCGGAGCGAATCCGTCTGCGCACTGTTGGGATAGAGCAGAAAGCGCCGGGCGTCACGTCCTTCGCCGGATGATTGCAGCACGATCGCCCGCTGCATGAGGCGCGGTCCCTCCGCGCGCCAGAGCGTCACGATGTTCGCGGTTTTCGACACGAGCACGAGCGTGTCGACGCGCGTCTCACTCGGATTCATGCGCACGGAGAGCAGCGGCACGGTCGTCGGATCCGCGAGCAGGAGCGCCGACTTCGAGACGTCCGTCACGATCGGGGAGGCGACCACGACACGCGGCGTCAGCGAAATGGAGTCGACGCGCGCGAAGGTCGGGTCTCCCTGCTGATGCAGCAGCAGCGTGGCGCGAACGATCGTCGTCGACGAATCGATCAGCGCTCCCGGCAGCGTGAATCGCAGGTAGAGTCGACTCGAGGGCAATCCGCCAACGGCAACGACGTTGGATGGCGTCGGCGGCGATCCCTTGAGAACGAGCTGGTAGTTCGCGAGGTACTTGAACTCGGGGCCTCCGGATGACTTCGAGGCCGAGTAGTTCACGAGAGTGAGTGAGTCCGTCGCTGGCGCAGCCGCGTGGCCTTCGTACTGCAGACTCGGGCCCGTCTGCGTGCCGGTGGCACTGCTCGTCGACGTGATCGGGGTGATTCCGACCTGCGCGTTGCCGGTGGTACCGTGCCCGTAGCTGAACAGCCGAACACCAAGTCGAATACGCGTGCCCGTGGTGACGTGCTGGCGGATGAACGCCGTATCGAGCGGTACCACGTGCAGCGTCGCGACGGAATCCTTCTTGACGTTCAACGTGCCGAGCGCCGGACGGCTCAGGAACAGCTGATGAATCGTCGCGGTATCGAGATCCGGCACGTTGGCATCGACGTCGATTACCTCGAAGCGCACGGAGTCGCGAATCATCGAGGTGTCCGGCGTGGACGTGAACTGCAGCGAGGCCGAAGTCACGCTGGCCACGGGGACGAATGGTGCGGTGGTATCGGTGCGCGGGAAATTGCGTTGCAGCGAGTCATAGCGCAGAACAGCGCCGGACACGATGCTGTCGCCCTGCGCATCCGCGTAGCGGGCCACGAGCAGGTTCGTCTCGGTGCCGAGCGGCGGCATCCCGTTCACGACCACTGTGGTATCGAACACCTGATCGGCGACCAGCACCGTGTCGTGCACCTCGAGCTGCTGCCCGGGACAGAGCGTCGGGCAGGCAGCCCCCCCGGCGAGGTCCTCCTTGCATGCGCCAAGCGCGAGGAGGGCCAGGCCGAAGAGCGGGAGCAGTCGGTGCCGTGCGCGAAACACAATCATGAGGGAGGAAAAGAATTCGAAGTGAAGGGCGCCGGGAGCAGCTGGTCGAGCGACCAGTGCGACTCTGCGCCAGCAGTCGTGCAGCTGGTGATCTCGAGCGACGGCGCAAACTCCGCGAGCACCTGCCGGCAGACCCCGCAGGGTGTGAACGGCGCGGAGCCCTCGGTGGCGATCACGAGCGCCGTGAAGTTGCGCTCTCCGTGCGCGATCGCCGACAGAACTGCAGCCCGCTCCGCGCAGATCGTCGCGCCGAAGGACGCGTTCTCCACGTTGCAGCCCGTGAACGTTCGTCCCCCGGCAGTCGCGAGCGCGGCTCCCACACGAAGATGCGAATAGGGAGCATACGCCCGTGTCATCACCGAAAGCGCGGCGGCACGGAGAGCATCCTTGAGCGCCGCATCGGTCATTCGGCCGTGAGAAAGCGCAGGTCGTCCTCGGGAAGTATCTGGTCGATGTCCGAAATGCCGGCCACCCAAGGTGTCCGAACCCACATTGAACCCCGCAGTTGCGGTTCCGTGCCCCGCAACTGGCACAAAGGTACTAGGATGGCGGACTGGAGCCCACCATTGACCGCTCATTCACCACCGTGATAGCGGCGCGGGAGGCGGGCATTGAGTCCCGTAAGAATTTCATATGGGCTCGCATTCGCGAGCTCCGCCAACTCCGCCACGTCGATCCGCTCCGCGCCATCGCGACCGAGCAGGGTCGCCACGTCTCCGACGCGCGCATCGATTCCCGTGACATCGAGCATCGTCATGTCCATCGTGACGATCCCCGCCACGCTCACCCTGCGTCCGGAGACGAGCGCCTGGGCGCGATTGCCCAACGCGCGCCGGTAGCCATCGGCATAGCCAACCGGCAACGTGGCAATCCTGGTCTCGCGCTCCGCGCGGAACGTGGCATCGTAGCTCACGCTTTCGCCTGCACGCAGCGTTCGGAGCTCCACAATGCCCGCTCGCATCGCCACCACGGGCTCAGGCTGCACTACGGGTGGCGGGCCAACTGGCACACCATAAAGAAAGACTCCCGGTCGTCCGATCTGCCAGCGCGATCGCTCGCCCCGCGCCATCGCGCCCGAGTTCTCCGCATGGAGCACCAGTGGTCGCGCGGGCAACCTCTCGAGCGCTCGTTCGAAGCGAGCCTCTTGCTCCGCGATCGATCCATCATCCAGGGTGGCCGAGTGAAAGTGCGTGAACGCCCCTTCCGGCGGATGCGCGCGAATCAGGGTGGCGAGCGAGTCCACCTCGTTCCACGGAACGCCTGATCGCGACATCCCAGTGTCGATCGAGAGATGCCACGCTCCGCCACCGATGCTCGTCCAGCGCGCGATCGACGGCGCGGATGCGAGCGCCGGAGTGAGCTTCGTGTCGCGCACGGCGGCCAACTCCTCAGTGTCCACCGAAGTGAACAGAATAATCGGCCGCGAGATGCCCGCCTCGCGAAGCTCTCGTCCCTCCTCTATCGTGGCGACACCGTATCCCCACGGCGCGAGCTGCTCGAGCGCTCGCGCCACGCGCACCGCGCCCATGCCGTACGCATCCGCTTTCACCATCGGAAGGATGTTCGCTGCGCGCGCCGCCATCTCGCGCGCGTTGCGCACGATCGCGTCCAGATCGATCTCGAGCCAGCCTCGACTCAACTGCTTCGGCATTGCCGCGCGCGCGCGAGGAGGAATAGCTTTCGCGCCCCGGAGGAATGATGGCCGACAAACCAACGCTCGATGATGCGCTCGCCTTGATGCGCGACCTGCGCGCGCGCTGCGACTGGGATCGCGCGCAGACGCACGAATCGCTTCGCCCATACCTGATAGAAGAAGCGCACGAGCTGGACGACGCGCTGCGGCGCGGCGATCGCGCCGGCATGCGCGAGGAGCTCGGCGACGTTCTCCTCCAGGTGCTCTTCCATTCGGTGATCGCCGAGGAGCAGGGCGCGTTCGATGTGAACGATGTGGCGGGCTCCCTCATCACGAAAATGCGCGAGCGGCATCCACATCTGTACGAAGGCGGCGAGCGGCGCGACTGGGAAGCGATGAAGGCGTCGAAGCGCGAGTCGATCGCGGACGGTCTTCCCGCTGCCCTGCCAACGCTGCATCGCGCCTACCGGCTGCAGGAGCGCGCCGCGGGCGTGGGTTTCGACTGGGATGACACGGAAGGTCCCGCGCGCAAGGTGGAGGAGGAGCTGGCCGAGGTGCGCGGAGAGCTCGCGCAACAAGACACGGTTGCACCGGCCGGTGCGGCGCGCGCGCAGTCGCATCTCGAGGACGAGTTGGGCGACCTGCTCTTCGCCGTTATCAATCTCTGCCGCCGCGCGGGCGTTCATCCGGCGCTCGCGCTCGACCGCGCCACCGACAAGTTCGCGCGGCGCTTCGAGGCCGTCGAAGCGCTCGCCCGCCGGCGCGGCATGGCGATTGGAGACGCGGGGATCGCGGCGCTCGACGCGCTCTGGAACGAGGTCAAGCTCGCCGAGTGATGCGCTCGCGCGCGCGCGATGCTCAGGGCCGGAGCCGGTGCATCATGCGCGGGAACGCGATCGCCTCGCGCAGGTGCGGTAGCCCGCAGATCCACGCGATCGTGCGCTCGAGGCCGATGCCGAATCCCGAGTGAACGAAGGTGCCGTAGCGTCGCAGATCCAGATACCACTCGTACGCCGCGGGATCGAGCCCTTCCTCCACGATGCGCGCGAGCAGCTTGTCGTAGTCGTCCTCGCGCTGGCTGCCGCCGATCATCTCGCCGTACCCCTCGGGCGCGAGCAGATCGTCGCAGAGCACCGTGCGCGGATCGTCGGGATTCTCCTTCATGTAGAAGGCTTTCGCCTCCTTGGGGTAGTTCATCACGAACACCGGACGATCGTAGTCCGCCACGATCAGCGATTCATCTTCGGCACCGAGATCCTCTCCCCACCTGGTCGTGCTGCCCTTGCGATGCAGCAGCTCGATGGCCTCTCCGTACTCGAGCCGGTGAAATGGCGTCTTGATCGCCTCGAGCTTCGAGAGGTCGCGCTCGAGCTCCACCAGCTGCGCCGGGCACTTGTCGAGGGCGCGCTGCACGAGATGGCAGACGAGATCCTCCTGCAGCACCATGTTGTCGTTCGAGTCGTTCCACGCGACCTCCGGCTCGATCATCCAGAACTCGGTGAGATGCCGCCGCGTCTTCGACTTTTCGGCGCGGAAGGTCGGGCCGAAGGTGTAAATCTTTCCCCACGCGGCGGCGGCCGCCTCACCGTAGAGCTGCCCTGTCTGGGCGAGGAAGGCATTCCCCTCATCGAAGTACTCGGTGGAAAAAAGTCCCGAGCGCTCCCCGATCGCGGCAGTGAGGATCGGCGTGTCGACGCGAAGAAATCCACGCGCATAAAAGAAGTCGTGGATCGCCTGCTCGAGCTCACTGCGCACCGTCGCGATCGCGCGCTGGCGCGGGGAGCGCAGCCACAGGTGACGATGGTCGAGCAGGAAGTCGATCCCGTGCTCCTTGGGCTGGATCGGATAGCTCAGCGGGCTCGCGCCGACGATCGCGAGATCGCTGACTCCGAGCTCGTAGCCGCCGGGTGCGCGTGCGTCCGCGCGCACCTCGCCCGTGACGGCGACCGAGGTCTCGAGCGTGAGCTGTGCGAAACCGTCCCACACCTGTAGCGGCACCGCGGACTTGACCAGCACGCACTGCAGGAGCCCGGTGCCGTCACGAAGCACCAGGAACGCCACCTTCCCCGATGAGCGGATGGTGGTGACCCATCCCCGAACGGTGACGATACGACCGACTTCGCTGCTCAACCCGCTAATGCGCGTAGATGCCAATGTCATTGATTTGGCGGAGGTTACGTTTGGGGAGCGCAAGCTATCGCGTCGCGGATACGAGTGTCAACGTTCTCATACGACCAAATGACCGCGGCTCCGGAACAAAATTGGGAGGTTGCGGCTAGAGCTACGCATGGCCGATTTTGTTTCCTGGATCGGATGGCCAGTCATTTGCGTTTGCCGGTGCCGGCAGCACTTTGCGCGGACAGTGGCGAGGCTGCACTAATGGAGCACATGAACGGTTCGCAGGTCGACCTCACACCTCCGCGTCGATTCACGGAGGCGCGCCCCACAGGTGCGCGCCGTTCGTGCATCGTGCCGCGCGCGAGCGAGCCATCGGTGCGTGAGTCATGACGATCCGATCGAAGCTCGCGCTCGGCCTGTTCGCGAACCTTCTCATCCTGCTCGCGCCGCTGGCGTTCGCGATGCGGTCGCTCGAGCAGCTGCATTACTCCACGCAGCAGCTGCGCGATCACGCTTTCCGCGCATCGCTGCTCGTGGGGCGGATGCGCGCCACCGCCGATGAGCTCCGGCAAAGCGAGGAGCGTTTGCTCTTCGTGCACGACAGCGCGGCGCTTGGACACGTGAGCGAACAGCTCACGCTCATGCGCGCGATGAACGACTCCTTGCAGGGTTTCGATCTGGAGAAGGCGCGCACGCGCATCGACTCGCAGATTCAGAACCTGATGCGCATCGCGCCGGTGGAGATGGCGCATGCCGCGAAGAGCCCGGCGATCGCGGATACGATCTCGACGCGCCAGTATCTGCCGGCCGAGCGCGAGATCGAGTCCGCGCTGCGAGACGCGGAGCTCGTCCTCGCGCAGCGCACGACGGCGCTCGTCAACAGCGCGACGGAGCTCGTCGACAACACGACCGAGATCTCGGGCATCGGGCTCTTGGTTGCGGCGACTGTGGCATTCCTCGTGTCGATCGCGCTGTGGCGCACGGTCAGCAAGCCCGTGCAGGATCTCGAGGCGGGGATGGAGGCCGTTGCCGCGGGACAGTTCGACTATCGGCTGTCCGTATCGCCCACACGCAACGACGAGTTCGGACGCCTCGCGGCGAGCTATAAATCGATGGCTGCGCAGCTCGCGCAGCTCGATCGATTGAAGGCGGAGTTCGTCTCCGTCGCGTCGCACGAGCTCAAGACGCCGATCAACGTGATCCTCGGCTATCTCCAACTGCTCAACGAGGGCGTCTACGGCTCGATCTCGGCCAAGCAGGGAGAAATTCTGCGCACGGTGGATGCGCAAACGCGGTCGCTGTCCCGGCTCGTGCATCAGCTGCTCGACATCAGCCGCTTCGAGGCCGGCGGCGGCAAGCTCGATCTTCGCCCCACGGATCTCGGCCACTTTCTCAGCGATCTCGAAAGCACGTTCGAGGTGCTCTCGATGCAGCGCGGAATCCATTTCCGCGTGGTGCGTACGGGCCCGCTACCGACGGAGGTCGTGTGGGATCCGGACCGCATCAACGAGGTGCTCGGGAATCTGCTGTCGAATGCGTTCAAGTTCACGCGGAAGGACGGCACCGTGGAGCTGGACGTTCAGGCCGACGGCGGCCAGATCCGCGTGACCGTGAGCGACACGGGCGCCGGCATCCCGCCCGAGCAGCTTCCGCACATTTTCCGTAAGTTCTTCCAGGCGGACAACCAGCACTCGGCCGCGCACGATGGAACGGGACTCGGACTCGCGATCGCGAAACAGATCGTGGATGCGCACGGAGGCAAGCTGACGGTGGAAAGTCGAGTGGGTGAAGGCACGAAGTTCAGCATCACGCTTCCGGTACGCACGGGTCCGCGTCCGCGGAGACGGTCAGCGGGCACGAAGGCCGTGGACGCCAGCGCGTGAGGATTGGACGACTTCTGTTGGTGGGTGCGGCGGTGGCGATCGGATGCACGCATCCGCAGGCGCGCACGCCCGCACCGGACCCCACCGGGTGGCGCACGACGCTCGACTCGGCGAAGGGCCTCGTAGCTGACTCTCAGTACGCAGGCGCGGACTCCTTGCTGGCGACGTTCGCGAACGGAGCACCGAATACCCCCGAGGCGAACGAGGCGACGTTCTGGCGCGGCGTCTTTCTTCTCGCCCCGCAGCACACGGACAGCACCGTCCATGGCGCGGCCCAGGCGTTCGATGAGTATCTCGGCTCGGGCGCCACCGCGCATCGCATGGAGGCAATCGCCCTGCAGCGCACGACGCACGTGATCGACTCGCTCACGAAGGTGCGGACGCTCGACAGCCTGCCGGCGGTGCACCTCGTCGTCTCCGACGACTCGACCAAGCAGAGCGCACGTGAGCAGGAGATGGCGAAAACGGTGAAGCAGCTGCAGGACTCGCTCAACAAGACGACCGCGGAGCTGGAGCGCATCAAGAAGCGACTCTCGACGGGCAAACCGTAGCGCGTCAGCCCACGCGAAAGAGCGCCAGCGCCCTCGGATATCGCTCGGCGAGCGCCGTGCGCACCGCGGCGTGCTCGCGCTTCTCCAGCGCCGGATCGCCTCGCAGGAGCTCCTCCGCACTCTCCATCGCCAGCAGATTGAGCGACTCGTCGCGAATGGGATCGGCGTAGCGGAAGGTCTTCTCGCCGCTCTGCTGCGCCCCGAAGAGATCGCCCATGCCGCGCAGGCGCAGGTCCGCGCGCGCGATCTCGAACCCATCATCCGTGCCCGCGAAGAGCTGGAGCCGCTCATGCGCCTCGGGGCTCACGTCACCGAGCAGGATGCAGTAGCTCTCCTCGGCGCCGCGGCCTACGCGGCCGCGAAGCTGATGCAGCTGGGAGAGTCCGAATCGCTCGGGATGCTCGACGAGCATCACCGTCGCATTGGCGACATCGATGCCGACCTCGATGATCGTGGTGGCGACGAGAACGTCGATCTCGCCATCGCGAAAGCGGCGCATGATCTGGTCGCGCTCGTCGCCCGGGATGCGGCCATGGAGCAGCGCCATGCGGCGATGAGCGAAGGCGCCGGCGGAGAGCGATGCGAACATCGCGGTCGCCCCCTTGAGATCTGTCTTCTCCGATTCCTCGATCACGGGATACACGACGTACGCCTGCCGCCCCTTCGCCACCTCTCGATCGATGAAGGTGAGCACGCGCTCGCGTGCCGATCCCGGGCGCAGCGCCGTGGTAACGGGCTGCCGGCCCGGCGGTCGTTCGTCGAGCACGCTGACATCGAGATCGCCATACAGCGTGAGGGCGAGCGAGCGAGGAATGGGCGTCGCGCTCAGGAGCAGCACGTCGGGGCGCGTGCCCTTGGCGCCGAGCGCGGCGCGCTGCTCGACGCCGAAGCGATGCTGCTCGTCGATCACCGCGAGACCGAGCTTCGCGAATGTCGTGTCGCTCTGCACGAGCGCGTGCGTACCGATGACGACGAGCGGCTCGCCCGATTCCATGCGCACGGCCGCTGCCCGACGTTCCGCCGCGGATGCGCTTCCGGTAAGGAGGAGCGACGGCACGCCCAGCGGCGCGAGCATCCGCTCGAAGGTGCGGGCGTGCTGCTCGGCCAGCAGCTCCGTGGGCGCCATGAGGGCCGCCTGATATCCGTTCTCCACTGCGAGCAACATCGCGAAGAGAGCCACGATCGTCTTCCCGCTGCCGACGTCGCCCTGGAGCAGCCGGTGCATGCGGCGATCGCTCACCATGTCTTTCACGATCTCGCGCGTAACGTGGACCTGCGCGTTCGTCAGCTCGTAGGGCAGCGCAGCCTTGAGCCGTGACGTGAGGTCGCGCTTGTTCGTGAAGCTGATGCCCTCCCGCATCTCGCGAGCGAGATCGCGTGCACGGCGGTGCAGAATGTGAACGAAGAACAGCTCCTCGAAGGCGAGTCGGGACATGCCGCGCATCGCTTCCGCAATCGAGCGCGGGCGATGCACGAGTCGCAGCGCTTCCGGCAGCGGCGGTACGCCCGCGCGTTCCAGCGTTCTCGCCGGGAGATACTCGGTGACGAGGGGCAGGAGCACGTCGAGCTGGGAGTCGATGAGCGAGCGAATGACCTTGAAGGACAGCCCCTCCGTTGCCGGATACACGGAGAGCACGCGACCCTGCGTCATTCCCTCGGCGTCAGGTCCCAGGTTCACCATCTCGCGCGGCTGGAGCTGGCGACCGTGAAAGAATCGCACGGCGCCGGTGAGCAGGAGCTTGTCCTCCTTCTTGATCACGCGATCGAGAAAGGGCTGGCCGGGCCACGAGACTTCGATCATTGCGCTGTCGTCGCGAATCACCGCCTGGAAGATGCGCAGCCCTTTGCGCGTCGGGATCACACCCTTCGAGATGACCGTGCCGAGCACCGTCACGTTCATTCCGGGCTCGGCGCTCGAGATCGGAGAGATCGTGCTCGCGTCCTCGTAGCGATGCGGCACGTGGAAGAGCAGATCGCGCGCGACGACGATGCCGAGTTTTCTGAGGAGCTCCGCGCGATACGGACCGACGCCCTTGAGATAGACGACGCCGGTATTGAGTCCGATCGCGGGGCCCGCCGCGCGCGTGCTCACTCCGTTTCCAGCAGCTCCGCCGCGAAGGTCGCGGGGTCGAACGGCTCGAGATCGTCGGCCTGTTCGCCCACGCCCACGAACTTCACGGGTACGTCGAGCGCCTCGTGCACGGCGACGACGATGCCGCCTCGCGCGGTGCCATCGAGCTTCGTGATCACCAGCCCGGTGAGCGGCACCGCAGCGCTGAACGCGCGCGCCTGCGCCACGGCGTTCTGGCCGATGGTGCCGTCCAGCACCAGCAGTGTCTCTTGCGGAGAGCCGGGAATTCGCTTCGCGATCACTTTCCCCACTTTCTGGAGCTCCGTCATCAGACCGTCCTGCGTGTGCAGGCGGCCGGCGGTATCGATGATGACGACATCCACGTTGCGCGCGATCGCGGCGTCGATCGCCGAGAAGGCGACGGATGCCGGGTCCGCGCCCGCGGTGCTGCCGACGAACTGCGCGCCGGCGCGCGCCGCCCAGACGCGGAGCTGGTCGATCGCGCCGGCGCGATAGGTGTCGCCCGCCGCGACCATCACGCTCTTCTGCTCTCGTGCGAGCCGCGTGGCGAGCTTGCCGATGAACGTCGTCTTCCCTGCTCCGTTCACGCCCACCACGAGTATCACCGTGGGCCCGCTCGTCGCGAAGGTGAGCGACGGATCACTCGTTCCGGCGCGCAGTGCCTTCTCCACGCCATCCCGCAGCGCGTTGTGGAACTCGCCCTCGGTCTTCACCCGTCCTTTCTTCGCCTGGCCCTCGATGTCGGCCACCAGTCGAAGCGTCACGGGCACGCCGAAGTCCGCCTCGAGCAGCAGCTCCTCGATCTGGTCCAGCGAGCCCAGGCCGACGCCGCGCACCGCCACGCTCAGGTCCATCAGCGCGGCGTCCTTGATCTTCTGCCAGAGCGAGCGCTTGGCCACATCGCCCTCGCGCCGAAGAATCCTCACCATTCTCTCTCCCAGCGCCGGGGCTCGCGCCCACGCCGCGTCATCGCAATCCGAAGTGTCGTCGAAGCAGCCACTCCGCACACAAGGCGGCGAGCAGCAGCAGATAAATCCAGTGGAGGTCTCGCAAGTGCGGCTGATCGCCGAACGGAGCGGCGCCGCCCACCGCTCCCGTGCGCACGTTTGCGCGGCGCGGCAACAGCTCCCGCGATGCATTCACGATGAGCAGCGAAGTCCCCCCGCTCACTCGCGTCTCGTACACGCCCGCATCGAGCGGACTGCTCTCGGCGAGCGCGCCCGGGCCTCCGAAGCGTAGCGCCAGCGTGTCGGCGTTCGCCGCACCGCGCTTGCGCATCTCGACGCGAACGAGCGTGTCGTTTCCCGTTCCTCGCCGCCACCGGATGCGATCGCCGGCGCGCACGATCGGATCCGCCGGAAGCGCCGCCCGCGGATCCGGCCGCTCCGCTGTGAGCCAATCAAATATACCGCCCCAGAGAGTGGCGTAGGCGTCGCGGCTCACGCCGCCGCGAAAGGACCAGCGCCAGAATCCGGACGCGCCCACCGTCACGACGCGACGTCCACTCTCCGTGCCCGCAATCGCCGCACGGCGCTCGCTGCTGCGCGCGGGCGCGGTGAGCAGCCCCGTCCAGTCACCGCGCACGCCGGAAGAAACGCTGAGCGGCGCCAGACTGTCCCACGGCACGCCGGACAGCACCGCCGCGATGGGCGACGCGGGCGCCGCCGCGGGATACCACTCGCCGATCGTGTCCGCCGATGGCGAGTAGAGCAGGAGCGAGCCCTTGGTCGCTGCGCGCGGCGCACCAAACAGCGCCGTGTCGCCATGCACGATCGCAAGTGGCGCCTCGGCGAGGGCGGCGCGGACCGACGCCTCGCTCACCGCCGCGAGCGTGCCGTCCTGGCGCCACATGCCGGGTGCAACCCGAAAATACGCGCGCGTTGGAAGCGCGACGGCACCGCGCAGCACCGGGATGAGAAATCGCGCGTCAACGTCCGGCGCGGTCGACGCGAGCACCGCACCCGCCGCTGGAGACACCTGCACGGCCATCGCGAGCGTGTCGTTGCGATGCTCGACGTCTCCGGCGACGCTGACGATCGCAGCGAGCGGCACGCTCCGCACCGCGCCCTGAATTCTCCCGCGCATCGTGAGCGTGCGCTCTACGCCGGCACCGAGCGAGTCGATCGGCATCGTCGCGATCGCGTCGCTCCCCGCCAGCAGCGAGAGTGTAGCGCCGCGAACCGCGAGCGCTCCTGCGCGCACCGTCACTCGCGCCTCGAGCGTGTCGTTCGCGACCACGGCACGCGGGGCATCGAGCGCAATCACGGCTGCATCGGTGACCGAAGGGTGCGCGAGGACCTCCACGCGCGAGCCCGCGGGAAGCGATGTCAGCGCCGCGGGATCATCGAGCTCGCCATCGGTGATGAGCACGAGCGGGCGCCCCACCGCGAGCGCCCGCTCCGCGAGTGGCATCGCGCGCGTGGCCGCGTCGCGCGGGATTGCGGGCGCCTTCCCCGTGCGCGCCGAGTCGCCGAAGAGCAACAGCTCCGACGAGGCACCGCGAGCCGAGGAGATCGCGCGAAGCCACAGCGCGCTGTCGCCGCCCCGTAGCCAGCTCTCGGATGCATCGAGCGCCGCGATCGGCGGCACCGCGCGGCGCGGACCAGCGGGCGCGTCGAACAGCAGCGCGAGCACGATGATCCATGCGAGTGCGCGGAGCACGGCGAGCCAGCGCGCGCGCCGGCCCTCTCCCGCAGCCGGCGCACGATACGACCACCACGCCAGCACCGCCGCGAGCAGCAGCGAAAGAAGCCAAGCGAGCATGTGAGAAACGTGAACGGGTGAGCACCGGGCGCAAAGCGCGGCGCGCCTCCCGCGTGTCAGACGTGCGCCTTGCCCAGGCTCGCGAGGAGGGTCGCCAGCTGCGCATCGAAGCGCGGACGGTCCGCCGGCGCGAGCGGCACGCCTGCGCTCTTCTTCAACGCCACGGAGGGATCGCGCTGCGCGCCATCCACGAGCAGCTCGAAGTGCAGATGCGGACCCGTCGCGAGACCCGTCATGCCGACGAAGCCGATCGTCTGGCCGATCGTGACCGAGCGTCCGGCACGAATCCCCGACGCAAAGCCGCGCAGATGCCCGTAGCGGCTCACGAGCCCGTTGCGATGACGAATCTCGATCAGGTTCCCGTAGCCGCCGCGAACGCCCGCAAAAGTCACGACGCCGTCACCGATGGTGCGCACGGGCGTTCCCGCGTTCGCTGCGTAGTCGGTGCCCTCGTGGCGGCGCCAAATGCCGAGAATTGGATGCTTTCGGAGTCCGAACACGCTCGAGATACGACGAAACTCGAGCGGCGCGCGCAGAAATGCTGCTCGCATTGAGCGCCCGGTCGCATCGAAGTAGGCGGCGTGGCCATCCCCTTCGTCGAAACGCACGGTCTCCGTGGTCGCGCCCGAGAGCACCATGCGTGCGGCAAGCACGCGGCCGATCTTCGTCTGCCCGTTCGCCCCGACCATCCGCTCGAAGAGCACGCGAAAGGCGTCACCTGGCTGCAGCTCGCGGCTCATGTCCACGCGATACTCGAAGATGTCGGCGAGCGTCCACGCCAGCTCGGCCCGTGCACTCTTGGGAAGCACCGTCGCGCTGTCGTCGAGCGCCTGATACAAGTTCTCGCTGATGCGGCCGCTCACGACGAGCGTGTCCGTCACCCACGGCAGCCGCTCTTCGCTGCTCGTCCAGGAGGAGTCACCGGTGCGACGCACGTGGAGCAGCCGGTCCGGCGCGAGATGAAAGACGATCTCGCGAGGGCTGGATCCAGCGGAGTCCGAGCGCACGGTCACGGCCATTCCCGCCGGAATGCGTCTCGCGTCGAGCGCGCTCGCATCCATCACGCGCGGCAGTGCCTCCGGGCTCACGCCGCGGCGAGACAGCAGGTCACCGAGTGTCTCGCCGGAATGCAGCGTGTCACGCACGGCCGCGAGCGAATCGGAGTCGCTCGCGAGGGACGGCACGGCGCTCACCTCGATTGGGTGTGGAGCGTCGAGCCAGGGCTTCGGCAGATCCACGGACAGGGCCCACGCAGCAAGCGCCACGGCGACCACCGTGGTCACCGCGCGAGGCGTGGGCTTCTTCAATCCATCTGCCGCCGGATGAAAGTCGGGATCTCCATGTCGTTCAGATCCTGAGCCTTCTCCTGCGGTGTCTGCGGAGCGGCGCCCGGTTGCGGCATTGGAGAGCGCCGGCTGACCTCACTGGGCACGGGCCGCGGCGTTGGCACCGTGGTGCGAAGCGGGCGCTGATTCGGGAACGGGATCACGGGCGTCTGCGAGGCGTTTCGCTGCGCCTCGTGCGACGCGGACGGCGCAGCGCTCGAAGGCACACGGTCGAAGCCCGTCGCGATCACGGTGACGCGAATCTCGCCCTGCATTGCGGGCTCATTCACGGCGCCGAAGATGATCTCGGCGTCATCGCCCACCGCGTCGTGCACGATCTCGTTGATCTGGTGCACTTCGCCGAGCGTGAGGTCCGTGCCACCGGTGATGTTCACGAGCACGCCCGTGGCGCCCGAGATCGAGACGTTGTCCAGCAACGGAGACGAGATTGCCTGCTGCGCCGCCTCGGTCGCGCGATTTTCTCCGCGCCCGATGCCCGTGCCCATGAGCGCCGAGCCGCCGCTCTGCATCACGGTGCGCACGTCCGCGAAATCCACGTTCACGAGACCGGTGACGCTGATCAGGTTCGAAATGCCCTGCGTTGCGTGCAGGAGAACCTCGTCCGCCTTCTTGAGCGCGTCGCCAAAGGGAATGCCCTTGCCCACCACCGCGAGCAGGCGCTCGTTCGGCACCGTGATCATCGTGTCGACGTGCTTGCGCATCTCGGCGATGCCCATTTCCGCCTGCCGCATGCGCTTGCGCCCCTCGAACAGGAAGGGCTTGGTCACGATGCCCACACAGAGCGCGCCGGCCTCGCGAGCCATCTCGCACACGATCGGCGCCGCGCCGGTGCCCGTTCCGCCGCCCATGCCGCAGGTGACGAACACGAGATCCGCGCCCGAGAGCACGCGGAGCACCTCATCGCGATTCTCCTCGACGGCCTGGCGACCGATCTCGGGTCGCGCGCCGGCACCAAGTCCGCGCGTCAGTTTTTTTCCGATCTGGATCTTCACGTCGGACTTCGAGCTCAGGAGCGCCTGCGCGTCCGTATTCACCGAAATGAACTCGACGCCCTCGAGGTGCTCCTCGATCATTCGATTGACGGCGTTCCCACCACCACCGCCGACGCCGACGACCTTCATGCGGGCGTTCTGCGAGGTGTTCTCCTCGAACTCGAAAATCATGGCGGGGAGGACTCCAGGAAGTGGGAGATCCTGCAAATGGACGGCGGCACGGCGAGGCGAGTCATGCGGAGGTTACAGGCAGGTACCAAAAGCTGCGGTGAATATAATGCCGACTTCCAAATAGCACACTAACAAATAACGGTTATTCTCGTGTGGATAACTCTTTTGATCGGCCGTCCAACGAAACTAGAAAAAATCCTGCAACCATGTCTTGACACGTTGTGCGATGCGATCCACGCCCGGTGACGACATCGCTTTTCGCTTCCCCGACACCACCGATCCTGCCCCGCCGAGCGACATGCGATGCGCGCCGAAGAGCGCGAGTCCCACCGCAGTCGAGAATCGCGGCGCCTCCACGGCATCGCTCAACCCGCCCACGCGTGCCGCCGGCGAGCCCACGCGCGCGCCCGTGCCGAAGACATCGCTCGCCAGCTCCGCCGCTCCCATGATCGCCGCCGCACCACCCGTGAGCACCACACCCGCGCTCAAGCGCCCCGCGAAGCCCGAATCGTGTATCTGCTGATTCACGAGACCGAAAATCTCGTCCATCCGCTGGTGAATGATGTGCGCGAGCAGCTCGCGCTTGATCTCACGATCGCCCTGCGCCACGGTGCTGGGAAGGGTGATGACCTCATCCGAGTGCTCGAAGAACGGCTCGTACGCGCATCCGTATTTTTCCTTCAGACGCTCGGCGTCGGCTTGCGTGACACCGATCCCGTGCACGATGTCGCTCGTCACGTGCGCGCCGCCGTACGCAATCGTGCCGAGGAAGCGAATCTTGTCCTCGTGGAAGATCGCGAGATCCGTCGTACCGGCGCCCATCTCGACGAGCGCGACGCCGAGCTCCTTCTCCTCGTCGGTGACGACGGCGAAGGAGCTCGCGAGCGGCTCGAGCACGAGCTCGCGAACCTTGTATCCCGCCCGCTCGATCGATTTCCGCAGGTTGAGCGCGGGAGACGAGCCGATCGTGACCAGGTACATCTCCGTCTCCAGCCGCATGCCGCTCATCCCGACGGGATCGCGAATGCCCGCGTTCCTGTCCACGCGATACTCCTGCGGGATCGCATGGAGCAGCTCGCGATCCGTCGGGATCGGCTGCGTGCGCGCAACCTCGTTCGCGCGGTCGATATCGGAGCGCGTCACTTCGTCGCCGTTCACCGCGACCACCCCGGAGCTGTTCATCGCCTCCACGTGCTCGCCCGCGATCCCCGCGTATACGCCATCCACCTGCACGCCCGCCATTCGCTCCGCCTCGCGCATCGCCTTCTGAATGGATTGCGTGGTCTCCTTGATATCGGACACGACTCCGCGTCGCATGCCCGCGGTGCGCGCGTTCCCGACGCCAAGGATCTTGAGTGAGGGTGCGTGGGGAAAATCACCCACCGCCTCGGCAATGATGGCAGTGGTGCGTGAAGAGCCTATGTCGAGCCCGGCGACCAATCGTTCGGGATTCATTGCGTCCTGGCGATGACCTGATCACGAAAGCGCAGATCGAGCTCGGTCACGCGTGCCTTGCGGCGCGCGAGGTCCGCCTCGACGGGGAGAATGTCGGCCAGCCGCTGCGCGGAGATGCCCACGAGCGCCCGAACCTGTGCGGTTTGTAGCGTGAGAGCGATGTCGGTGCCTCCCGTTCTCCGAATGTCGCTGATTTCTCCGAAGAGCGCAGGACTCACACTTCGGATGCTGGCGAGCAAATGCAGGAGCGCGGTGTCCGCCCTGGCGAGCACCGGCAGATCGATGGCGATTCGACTCGGATCGATCGGGAGAAAGCGACCATCCTTGTCGACCGGCCGCAAGCCTTGCGAGGTCGTGACGTAGGCGATCGGCGGATTTTCGGTGATTCGAACGACGAGCGTGCCGGGCAGATCCCGATCCACTGTCGCAGACTTTATCTGCGGATGCATTTCGACGCGGTGCTCCAGCTCACTCAGATCCGTCCACACGCTCGTAGTGGTGTCGAGACGAAGACGCGCGAGCACGTCCGCTGGTTGCACATACCGGTAGCCCGACACCTCGACGTCGTGCACGCGGAAGAACGAGAGGCGCGACAGAGCGGGCGGTCCCCACCATGGCGACGCGAGCAGAACGATTACGCCAGCGACGATGCCCATCGTTCGCCAGCGGATCGCAGCGATGAAATCGAGCGGGCGCGTCATTGTTCGGCCGAGAGCAGCGCGAGCAGCTCGGGACCGGTGCGTGTGATGTCCCCCGCGCCCAGGGTGAGCACGACATCTCCGGGCTCCGTGCCGGCCGCGAGCGCAGCGGCGAGTGCGGTGCGCTCGCCGCGCCACGTCACGGCGCGCCCCGCCACGCGCGCAGCTCCATCGATGAGCGCGGCGGTCACCCCGCTGATCGGCTTCTCGCGCGCGCCATAGATCTCGGTGAGATAAATGGTGTCCGCGGCAGCGAGCGCTCCGCCGAAATCTCCAGCGAAGTCACGCGTTCGCGAATAGAGATGCGGCTGAAAGGCGGCGATGATCCTGCGTCCGGGAAACGCTGCGCGCGCGGCGGCCAGCGTCGCGCGAATCTCGGTGGGATGGTGCGCGTAGTCGTCCACCACGGTCACTCCCCGCACCTCACCAAGTCTCTGGAACCGCCGGTCGACGCCGCCGAACGCCGCAAGCCCGGGAGCCATCTCGCTGAGCGGAACGCCGAGCGCGTGTCCGCTGCCCAGGGCGGCGAGCGCGTTGAGCACGTTGTGCGTGCCCGGCACGCGAAGACGGATCTCCGCCTCCTCGCGCCCGTCGCACACGGCGGTGAACGTGCTTCCACCGTCCACGCTCCGAAGATCGCGCGCAACGAGTCGTGCGTCCGGCGACTGGATCCCGTAGCGAACGATCACTGCCGT
>DASXQD010000281.1:0-20817 GCA_036493195.1 Gemmatimonadaceae bacterium
ACATCGTCGCTCCCCGACGCGATCGTCGTGATGGTGGCGGGGAACCATGACCGTCCGCGCGCCACGGAAACGGGATGCATTCTCAAGCTCTTCGGCAAGCTCGGCGTGCACGTGGTGGTCGACGAGCCGAAGCGGATTCCATTTCCCGAGCGCGATCTGTCGATCCTCGCGGTGCCCGATCTCACTGGTCCGCGTCCCGAGCTCGCGCCGGATCCCGCAGCGCGACACAACGTGCTCGTCATGCACGGCGAGGTCGAGGGCGTGCTGCCCCACGGCGGCGATCGCGCCGCGATGGAGATACCGCGCTCCGCGCTCGCCGCTTCGCGCTGGAGCTACATCGCGCTCGGCCATTATCACGTACACCAGCGCATCGAGGACAACGTCTACTACTCGGGGTCGCTCGAGTACACGAGCACCGATCCGTGGAGTGAGCTCGAGCAGGAGGCGCAGCTCCGCCTGCAGGGCAAAGGCTTCATCGAGTACGACCTTGATGCTGCTGAGCACACCTTCCATCACGTGCCGGCGAGCCGCGCGCTCGTGAGTCTCGATTCGATCGCGGCGCGCGGGATGTCCGCGGCCGAGCTGGACATCGCGATCCGGAACGCGTGCGCGGATTGCGAGGGTGGGATCGAGGAGAAGATCGTGCGGCTCATCGTGCGCGACGTGCCGCGGCACATCGTGCGCGAGCTCGACACACGCGCGCTGCGGGAGCTCAAGCGGCGCGCCATGCACTTCCAGCTCGACACGCGCCGCCCTGATGCGACGCGCTCGACCGGCATCGGAGGGGGTCGCAGGCCCACGCTGGTGGAGATGGTCACGGCGTACCTGCAGAAGCGGCCACTCGACGAGGAGCTCGATCGCTCGGCGCTGGTGCAGCTCGGACTCGAGTACCTGAAGCAGGCCGATGAAGCGGAAGTGGCCGCAGAAGCGGTGCCGAGGGAATAAGTGCGCCTCAACAGTGTTGCGCTGACGAACTTTCGGCAGCACGCCGATACGCGGATCGATTTCGATTCGGGGCTCACTGGAGTCATCGGCGCGAACGGATCGGGAAAGACGACGATCCTCGAGGCGATCGCGTGGGCGATCTACGGCACGAGCGCGGCGCGCGGCACGCGGGAATCGATTCGCCACAACCGCGCCGGTGCGCGCGCCACCGTGCGCGTGGAGCTCGACTTCGATCTCGGCGGACATCGATATCGAATCGTGCGCGGGCTCACGAGCGCGGAGCTCTACCTCGATGGCGCGTCGGCTCCGATCGCGAGCTCGATCAGCGGCGTGACCGAGCTGCTCACTCGCCGCCTCGGCATGACGCGCGAGGAGTTCTTCAACACGTACTTCACGGGGCAGAAAGAGCTGAGCGTGATGTCGGCCATGGGGCCGTCGGAGCGCGCGCAATTTCTGTCGCACGTGCTCGGCTACGAGCGGCTCCGCAGCGCGCAGCAGCTGGAGCGCGCGAAGAAGAATGCGCTCGTCGCGCAGATCGGCGGCATTCGTCAGGGGATGCCGGATGCGGCGATCGTCGAGCAGCAGCTCTCAGAGGCGGAGCGCAGGCTCGTTGGCGCGCGCCAGCAGAGCGAGAGCGCGCGCGTTCGGCACACTTCAGCCGCCGCGGTGCTCGAGGCCATCGCACCGCGGTGGGAGCGTGTGCAGCGCGAGCGCGAGCAGCTGGTGGCGCTCATCTCCGAGATGCGGGTGGGCGAGGAGGAAGAGCGCTCGACGGCGCGCGACAAGGCGCGGCTCGCGCGCGACCTCGAGGAGATCGCGACCGCGCGGGCCGAGCGCACGGAGCTCATGCGCGAGCTCGATTCGTATGGGGAGCTGCACGCCGAGTTCCAGCGCCTCGAGGTGCTCGCGCGCGAGGAGGGGCGGCGGCAGGCGCTCATCGAGACTGGGCAGGCGCTCGCGGATGAGCTGCACAAGCTTCGCCAGCGGCGACAGAAGGTGGAGAGCGCGCCCAAGCTCGATCTCGAGGTGAGCGCGCTGCTCGAGGAGCGGCGCGAGGAGCTCGAGCTGGTGGATGGACAGCTCGAGGCCCGCCGCACGGAATGGGTGCGCGACCGGCAGGAGGCCGAGACGAAGCGGCAGTCGCTGCGCGAGCAGTATGTCGAGCTGAAACAGCAGCGCGACCGTCTCGCCGCAACGGGCGAGGAGGGATTCTGCCCGACGTGCACGCGCCCGCTCGGCACGCATCTGCGTGGCGTGCTCGAGATGCTCGACGCGCAGATGGAGACCGTGCGTGTGGATGGGAATTACTACAAGGGTCGGCTCGAGCAGCTGCTCGACATGCCCGAAGATGTGAAGGCGCTCGATGAGCGTCGGCGCGCGCTGTTCCAGGAGGTCGCGAATCTCGAGCGGCGCATGATGAAGGTGCAGCTCGCGGTGCAGGAGCTGTCGCAGCTCACGGGTGACATCATTGCCAAGGAGGAGCGCGAAGCGGTGCTGGCGCGCGATCTCGATGCGATTCCCGCGGGTTACGACGCGCGGCGCCACGAGCTCGTGCGCCTCGAGATCGATCGGCTGATGCCGCTCGATGCGAAGGTGACGCGCTTGAGCGCGCAGATCGAGCGCGAGCAGACCCTTCTGCGCGAGCAGTCGCAGGTGCTCGCGAATGCAGCCCAGCTCGCGACGCGGATTGCGGAGCTCAAGGCGCGACGCGATGCGATCACCGTTTCGGAGAGCGACTTCGCAACGCTTCGCGCCGAGCACGAGCGCGCGCTCGCGGAGGTGCGCGCGGCGGAGCTGGCGGTGGTGAGCGCGGATGGCAACGCGAAGGCGGCGGTGATGGCGATGGAGGTCGCGAGCGCGGCCGCGAAGGAGCTCGCCGAACGGCAGCGGCTGCTCACGGAATTGACGGTGCAGAAGCGACTGCACGATGAGCTCGACCGCGCGTACACGGATCTGCGCACCGATCTGAACTTCCAGCTGCGCCCGGAGCTGTCGGAGCTCGCGAGCGCGTTTCTGGCGGAGCTCACCGACGGGCGCTACGATGAGCTGGAGCTCGATGATCAGTACAACATTCTCGTGCTCGAGGATGGACGGCCGAAGCCGGTGATCTCGGGGGGCGAGGAGGATCTCGCGAATCTGGTGCTGCGGCTCGCGATCTCACAGATGATCGCCGAGCGTGCGGGGCAGCCGTTCTCGTTGTTGATTCTGGATGAGATTTTCGGCTCACTCGATGAGCTTCGCCGGTCGAGTGTGCTCGAGCTGCTGCGCCGGCTCAACGATCGCTTCGAGCAGGTCATTCTCATCACGCACATCGAGACGGTACGGGACATGCTCGATCACGTGATCACGGTGCGCTACGATCCGGAGCAGGGATCATCCACGGTCGTGCAGCACGATGGTGCGCCGGACGAGCCACTTCTGCCCGATGACAGCGCATTGATGCCGCCGTATCTCGAAGAAGCCGGAGCTGCCGACTGATGGCGATCGCGAGGCCCTGGCGCGCACCGCGCCCCGATGGTCCGTACGCCGCGGCCCCGGAGGATCATGCCTCGCTCAATCACGTGTTCAGCGAGGCGTTCACCGAGCGCTATCGCCGCGACGGGCTCGTGGGTGTGCGCGTGCCGTTTCTCAATCCGGCGATCTGGCGCTACGCGATCGAGGATGCGAACGGGGGCGCGCTGATCTGGCGCGATGAGCGCGAGGAGATCGCGGCGTTCAACATCGTGCACTGCTCGGGGCGCGAAGGTTGGATGGGGCCGCTCGCGGTGCGCCCGGATGCGCAGGGCTCGGGGCTCGGGAAGGAGATCGTGAAGAGCGGCATCGACTGGCTCATCGCCTCGAAGGCGCTCACGATTGGTCTCGAGACAATGCCGCGCACGATGGACAACATCGGATTCTATTCGTCGCTGGGCTTCGCGCCGGGCAAGCTGACGGTGACGGTGACCGTCGATGCGGCGCCGTCGAGCGAGTCACCGAATGTGTTCGGGCGGTTGAGCGCGAGCGACAAGGAGGGCGTGCTCGTGGAATGCTGCGCGTTGTCGCAGCGCGTGCAGGCCGCGTGCGATTTCACGCGCGAGATCGCGATCACGGATGACCTGGGACTCGGCGAGACGATTCTCTTTCGGCAGGGCGGAAAGCTCACGGGCTTCGCGCTCTGTCACACGGTGCCGCTCGTGGAGGGACGCGCGCGCGAGGAGACGCGCGTGCTCAAGCTCGTGCTCGCGCGGCAATCCGATCTGGCGAGTGCGGTGGCGACGCTGGCTGACTTCGCGCGCCGAGGGGGCACGCGGCGGATCGCGTTCAGGGTCCAGACGGATTACCTCGAGGCGTATCAGAAGCTGATCGCGATGGGCGGGCGCGTGCGATGGACGGACTTGCGGATGTCGCTCGCGACGCACCCGGAGGGGAAGTCGAGGGATGGTCTGCTGTGGAGCAACTGGGAGATTTGACGCTCCTCGGCGAATGGCCGTTTTCCTATGGCGTCGGCGCCGGATTGGGGGAAGCTGCGGGCCGCTCGCGATCGTCGTTCATTTGTCGCACGGCGTTATTCGGCGTGAGGTCGAGTACGTGCATCCCCTCGCGGACCTCGAGCGGGAGATCCCAGCGGTAATGATGCCCGTACCACTCCAGCGGCTTGAGCGACACCACGCGATACGCGCCGGCCTTGAGGCGCATCGCCGTGACCCCCTTCTCGTTCGTCGTGACGACTGATCGTTCGCCGGACGGGGTGACGACGGCGAACGTGTAGTCGCTGATCGGCCGGCCGGCCGGGATGCCTACCTGGTTCATCGTCACGTAGATCTTGACGATGATATCTCCATTCTCGAGCAGGCTTCCCGCAGCCGTCTGTGCGTGCACGTGCGCCGTGACGAACAGGCCCGCTGCGACGATCAGAGCGCTACCGAATGGCCGTACGCGTGCGGTGAGCACGTGCTGAATCTCCGCGAGAGATACCCGATATTGGTAGGCAGCAGATCGAATTGGCAACTCTCGCTGTCAGCGATCTCCGAATCGCCGCAAGTTCCACGACAGGTTACGATACGCGCGCTCTTACCGTCCTGAGAGATACTTGCGCCACGAGTCCTGCGTTCCTCCGGCAACGATTCGCCAGATCAGCAGAAACATTCCCAGCGACAGAAGAAAGTGGATCCAGCCTGGCCCGTCATATGCAAACGTGACGATCGCCCACACGATGAGCATGAGCGCGGACAGTGGATATGCAAGCACGTACAGCCATCGCTGCCAGCTCGGTGTGTTCATGTGGATGTGCTCATGATTGACTCGCTGTTTGCGCGCGGATAACTTTACCACAGTTCGGGGACGGAGAGACTTAATTTTTGAGCCAACAAGTCTCTCGGGTGGGTTCGATAATCTATACTCACGTCATGCCCCAGTGCGGGGAAGGCGGACAGTGTGGTGAGGACCTCATACATTCGACGGGGCTTCAAAAATCCTCTTCGTCCCTAATTCTTCGAGCCTCGCCACTCTGGCGGGGCTCGTTTTTTTCCCGGTGTCATCCGCCACCTTCGTGCGCGACCGTCTTGCCGCGAACGAGCCTCCAGAAAATGCCGGGGGCGGTGGGCCGTCTCCAGATCCATCCGATCACGAGCAGCACCGCCCACGCCATGTACATGATCGTGATCTCGTCGCGCCAGCTCGCCTCGACGAACTGCGCGAGCCAGAGCACGAACAGGATCGCCGCGTCCCACCAGTGGAACTTCATGTCGAGCAGCACGAGCACCGCCACGACGCTCTGCGCGATCGTGAGCAGAATCTCGTCCCGCTGAGCGCCGTCGAAGGGGAGCGCGGATGGCGTGCCGCGGGAGAGCGAGAACACGATCGGAATCATCGCCGCGAGCACAGTCCACTGATTGATGTTGCTCGACACCATGTTCACGAGCGCCATCGGCGCCGTGCGCACGCGGCTCGCCCACTGGAACGCCGACACCTTCTCGGGAAACTCGCTGAGAAAGGGCGCGACCCACTGCACCAGCACGAACTGGCTCACGCCCACCGTGCCCGCGATCGCCAACATCGACTCGAGGAAGGGATGCGCGGTGAAATAGATCAACGCGGCGCCGATCGCGAAGAGCCCGCCCACGGCGAGCACCCGCTGCCGCCCCGGACGCGTCGCCGCCCAGCGCGCGATGCGCGGCGCATCCGCCACCTCTTCCTCCTGGCGCGGAGGCATGCGCCAGAGGATCGCGAGATACACGCAGTACATCGCCGTGAGCACGACCGCATCGATGATGTCGATCGACGCCTTGTACCAGATCCAGCCGAAGTACGCGAGCGGTGGAATCGTGGTGAGCACCTCCACCGCGTGCTCGTTCTCCAGCACGATCGGCGAGAGAACGGGACGCTGCTTCCGTCCGAAGAACGCGGCGACGAAGAAGATCATCGGCCACGCGAGTCCCACCAGCAGTCGGATCGCGCCGGTGAAGTTCGCGATCGCCAGATGCGAATGGCAGCCCGGTGGCGGACTCGAGACGAAGCAGTACGATGCGTCGCCACCCGCCTCCCACGCGATCACCGCCTCCACGGCGAACTCCGGGAGCGTCTGCACCCAGGCGAGAATGGCGAGCGCCAGCCCCTGCGAGATGATGAACTGCGCCGCCTCCGCGGCCCACGCCACGAGAAAGGCGCTGGCGAGCATGCTGGGAAAGGTCCACAGCGCGGACCACGCGGCTGGCGTACCGCTGACGATCAGGAGCAGCTTAGCTTTCACAGCGCGGGCAGGCACAGGGAACGAAGAAGTGCGAGCTCCCGGCTCGCCAGTTGCGTCAAGCTAGGGGAGCACTGGGCAGGACTCAAGTTACGTGGGCACGCGCGCATCGATCACGTGAATCATCTCGTGCGCCATCATTCGGAGGATCGTCGCGACACATGGCTGACAAGAAATCCCGCTCGCGCGCCAATGCGCGCGCCGTAGAGGCACGCGAAGCCGAGCCACCCGCGCGCGCGCTCGCCATGCGCAACCGTGTGGATGCCCGGTCGCTCGAATCGCCGGCAGAGGACTGGGGTCTCGATCTCGATGCGGCGCCGGCGCACAATGCCGAGTTCGAGCAGCTCGTGCAGCGCACGCTCGAGATCATCGGCGAGGATCCGGATCGCGAAGGGCTCAAGAAGACTCCGCAGCGCGTCGCGAACTCGCTCACCTGGCTCACGCGCGGCTACGACATGGACGTGCGCGACGTGGTTGGCGACGCCGTGTTCAGCGAGACGCACAGCAGCATGGTCATGGTTCGCGACATCGAGCTCTATTCGCTCTGCGAGCACCACATGCTGCCGTTCTTCGGCCGCGCGCACATCGCCTACATCCCCGACGGCAAGATCGTCGGACTCTCCAAGCTTCCGCGCATCGTCGACATGTTCGCCCGGCGGCTCCAGGTGCAGGAGCGGCTCACGGAGCAGATCGCCGAGGCCGTGCAGGAGGTTCTGGCGCCCAAGGGCGTGGGTGTCGTCATCGAGGCGATGCACCTGTGCATGATGATGCGCGGCGTCCAGAAGCAGAACTCGCAGACCGTCACCTCCGCCGTGCGCGGCATCTTCCGCAACGATGCGCGGACGCGCGAGGAGTTTCTCTCGCTCGCGTACGGGCGGAACTCGCTCGCTCGTTGACGAGCTCCTCCGTTCCGAACACCGCGCTCGTCACCGGCGGCTCGCGCGGGATCGGACTCGCGATCGCGCGCGCGCTCGTGCGCGAGGGCGTGCGCGTGGCGCTCGTCGCACGCGGGGCCCGGGAGCTCGACGCGCGCGCGAAGGAGCTCGGACATGAAACACTCGCAATCGCAGCCGATCTCTCGATCTCGAGCGATGTGGATCGCGCCGTCCATCAGCTCTCGAACGCATTCGGCGGTGCGCCCGATCTGCTCATCAACAACGCCGGCATCTTCGATCCCAAGCCCCTGCACGTGCTCGGCGGCGACGAGTTCGAGCGCATGATGAAGATCAATCTGATCGCGCCGTTCCTCGTGCTTCGCGCGCTTCTTCCGAAGTGGCGCGACGAGCGCCGAGGGCATGTGATCACGATCGGCTCGATAGCCGACCGCACGATCTTTCCCGGCAATGCCGCATACTCGGCATCCAAGTTCGGAGCCCGCGCAATGCACGAGGTGCTGCGCGTGGAAACGAAAGGCACAGGCGTTCGCACGACGCTGGTGTCGCCGAGCTCGACGGACACACCCATCTGGGACCCGGTGCTGCAGCAGGGGGACAGTCGCTTTCCTCCGCGCAGCGCGATGCTCGGCGCGGATGCCGTTGCCGATGCGGTGGTCTGGGCCGCCACGCGCCCCACGTCCGTGAACATCGACGAGCTGCGCATGTCGGCGTCGTAGGAGGCTCGGGTGTTTCTCGAGCTCGTCGATTCGCTCCGGTGCGTGCGGCCGCACGAGGACAGCTGGCTCATCGCGCGCGCGGACGAGCTGGTCGAGCGGCACATCGTGCACGGAGAGCTCGGCTGCCCGGTCTGCGAGGCGCGCTACGCGGTGCGCGATGGTGTGGCGGATTTCAGCGGAGGTGCGCCACGCGCCGCGACACGGGTCCCCATCGCTCGTGATGCCGAGGCGCTGGCGCTACGCGCGGCCGCGCTGCTCAGCCTCACTGAGCCAGGCGGACTGGTGGTGCTCGCCGGCGAGTGGAGTGCGTGCGCCGACGCGCTGCTCGATTTCGCGGAGGGCGTGCGGCTCCTCGCGCTCGACGCGGCGCCAGAACTGCGCAGTGGCGGTGCGCTGTCGCTCGCGATCATTCCCGATGTGCTCCCTCTCGCTGCCGCATCGGCGCGCGGCATCGCGATCGACCCTGCGCACGCCACCCCCTCGCTCCTCGCTGGCGCCGCACGGGCGTTGGCGCCGGGCGGGCGGCTGATCGCTCCGGCCGCGGCGCTCGTTCCCGAATCGCTGCGAGAGCTCGCGCGCGATGACGAGCATTGGGTGGCGACGGCCGCTCCGCCCTCGAACGTCTCCGCGCCGGTGTCCATAGCGCTTCGGCGCTAGGTGCGCGCTACGCTCCGGTGCGCGACTCCTCTGCCGTGTACGCTGCGTCGATCAGGGCGCGAAACTTTCGATCGACCGCGCGTCGCTTCACCTTCAGGGTGGGCGTGAGCTCTCCGCTGTCGATCGTAAAATCCTGTTCGAGCAGCACGACTCGCTTCGGCTTCTCGAAGTGCGCGAGCTTGTCGAGCGCGCCGAACACCTCGCGCTCGATCTTTCCACGGACGAGAGGATTCGAGATCAGATCGCGATGGTCCTTGAACGCGATCTCCTGCTGCGTCGCCCACCGTTCCAGCTGATCGAACTCCGGCACCACGAGAATCAGTGGAAAGCGGCGCCTGTCCCCGATCATGACCGCCTGCGCCACGAACCTGTTCGCCTTCACCAGGTTCTCGATCGGCTGCGGGGCGATGTTCTTGCCCCCGGCGGTCACGATGATGTCCTTCTTGCGATCGGTGATGCGCAGCAGCCCATTCTCGAGCGTTCCGATGTCGCCTGTGTGAAACCATCCGTCGGCATCGATCACGGCGGCCGTCGCCTCCGGATGATTGAAGTATCCCTTCATCACGTGCGGGCCGCGCGTCAGGATCTCTCCATCGTCCGCGATTTTCACCTCGACACCCGGGATCGGCGCGCCGACCGTACCGATCGTGAGGCGCGTGGGCGTGTTCACCGCGATCACGGGCGATGTCTCGGTGAGCCCATAACCCTCGAGGATCTTGAGTCCTGCCGCGAAGAAGAAACGATTGATCTCGATCGACAGCGGCGCGCCACCCGACACGAAATATCGAAGCCGCCCGCCCACGGCTGCGCGCACCTTCGAGAACACCAGCTTGTCCACGATCGCATGCTCGATCGCGAGCAGCGGGCCCGGCTTGCGCCCGTCCAGCGTGACCGTCGTCCATCGGTCGCCGATCTTCTGCGCCCAGAGAAATATTGCGCGCTTGGCCCCGCCCGCACGCATCGCAGTGTCCGTGATGCGCGCGTTGATCTTCTCGTAGATGCGCGGCACGGCGACAGCGATCGTCGGACGAACCTCCTGCATGTTTCTCGCAATCGTGTCCATCGATTCGACGTACGCGATAGAGACGCCTCCGGCGAACATCAGATAATCCACCATCCGCTCGAAGATGTGCGAGAGCGGAAGAAAGCTGAGAGACGTATCCTCAGGACCCATCGGCAGCAGATCGATCACGGATGAGACGTTGGAGGCGATGTTCCCGTGCGTGAGCATCGCGCCCTTCGGCTCGCCGGTCGTTCCCGAGGTGTAGATGATCGTTGCGATCTGATCGGGTGTGATTGCGAGTGCAGACGCGCGCAGCCGCGCCACATCTTCGGGCGTCATCGAGGCCGCGCCCTTCGCCTCGAGCGCGGCGAGCCTGATCTCGCCGTCGCGCGCGGCGTCCTCATCGAAGACGATCACATTCTGGAGTGCAGGCAGATCCGCGCGCACGCTTCGGATCTTCGCGGCCTGCTCCTCGGTAGAGACGAAGGCCGCCACCGCGCCCGAGTCGCGCAGAATGTACGCGATCTGCTCCGCGGGCAGTGTCGGATAGATCGGCACATCGGCGATGCCCGACATCAGGCATGCGTAATCGGCGATCGCCCACTCGGGACGATTCTCCGACAGAATCGCGACGCGATCGCTGGAAGTGACGCCGAGTGCCCGAAGCCCGAACGCAACGTGCCGCACGCGATCGGCGAGCGTACGATGGGAAATCGGCTGATAGGCATCGGCAACCTTCGTCTGCAACGCGTTCGGCCGATCGTGCCCTTCGACCGCGTCAACGAACAGCTGCGAGAGCGTCGCGGGATGATGCGGCATACCGTCCTATTGGATTTGGACGAGCACCTTGAAGCGCAACGGACTTCCGGACACCGGCGTATGGTCCGGCAGGAAAGCACGCGCCTCCACGACTACCGTATCGGATGTGAAGTGCGTGAAGGGCGTGATGCGAAGATAGCGCGTGGCCGCACCGCCAACAGCGGTCGTTCCCGTACCCGTCGTGTCCACGAGCGAGAACTTCCTGTTCTCGTCCGTGAGCAGCACCGCGGTCGAGTCCTCCACGTTCAGTGATTCGGGATACACGAAGTGGTACTCGACGCGATAATGATTCACGGGATCGCTTCCCGAGACTACCGATACCGACAGAGGAAAGAGCGTATCGGTGCGCACCGGCGTGAACGTGAGCGTGTCGTTGAGCGCCGTCACGTTCGTGAACTTGTCCGGAGTCTCAACCACGAACAGTGTTTCCGGAGGGGACTGCAGGGCGGTGGTCTGCGCCACCACTCGCGCCGCTCCCGTGTCGATCGCAGTCACGTGGCCGGTGATCGAGTCGATCGTCACGATGTGCGCGGTGTCTGCGTGCGCGAAGCGAACGGTCCCGTTCTGAATCGTGTCGCCCGACGAGTTGAAAACGATCGCATGCAGCGAGTCGACGTTCCCGAGCGTGTCGTGCAGCTCCCCGCCCACGAGCATCGATGGCAGCTGTGGTGGATTGAACTGGATCGAGAGTGGCACATCCGGCCCGGTCTTGCTCTCGCCGCATGAAATGCCAACCGCGGCAAGCAGCAGCGCCGCGGTGAGGCTCCAGAGGCTTCCGCCTGGGCGCCCGCTCACTCGAACCGCTCCATGAGCACCGTCGCGAGATTCACGAATGCCTGCGATGCCGGATCCGCGGGATCTCGCAGCACCACAGGCTGCCCGGCAGCAAACGCCTCGGACGCGGCCGCGCTGCGCGGAATGGTGATGTTGAAGACCATGTCGCGCGGCAGGTTCGCTCGAAGGTATTCGTTCACGCGCTGGCAGCCCAGGCTTGCAGGGTCGTACATCGTGAGCACGATGCCGTCGAGCGTGAGCTCTTCGTTGGTCGCCGCGATCTCCTGGATGCCGCGCAGCATCTGCGGCGTCGTCTGCAGCGCGAGCGGCTCGCACTGGAGCGGGATGATCGCGTGCTGGCTGAGCTCGAGCACGCGCCGCGGGATCGCCCCCAATCCGGGCGGCGTATCGATGATCACGACTTCGCACCGATCGCGCGCGAGGGCGATCATGTCCTGCAACAGCGTGCTCGACTCGACGCGGTGGTGGAACTCGATGTGGCTGCTCTCGGTGCTGACGCTGCCGGCGAGTATCACCCGGAGCCAGGGGAGTGCGGTGGGGAGAATCACTTCGCGCAACGGACGCGCGCCGCTCAGAAAATCGGAGATGCCATACGGCGCTTCGCCGCGGCGGAGCCCGACGCCGTAGCGCACCGCGCCCTGCGGATCCGTATCGATCAGCAGAGTTTTCAAACCACGGCGGGCGAATGCAGCCGCCAGGTTCACGGCAGTGGTGGTCTTGCCGACGCCGCCCTTCTGGCTGACAATGGCGAGGACATGTCCCACGCGTTATTCCGGCTCCCCGAGCGACGTCGCGCTGGTACCCGAGCGGAGTTGTTCGAGGGCGGCACGCGCGTGCGTGACCCATCGCTCCGCTTCCGAGCTCCTCGGCGCGTGCGCGAGAAATGCCGAAAGGTGTTCCTCGGCGCCTGTCGCATCGCCGCGCTTGAGCAGCAGAAACGCAAGACCGTAATGCGCACCGCTCAACTCGGGATCGAGATCGAGTGCACGGCGATAGCAGCGCACGGCGTCCTCGAGCCGTCCGGTCTTCGAGAAGGCGATCGCCATGTTCTGCAGGATGCGCGGATCGCTCGGCCTGTCGCGCAGGGCGAGCCGATACGAGGTGAGCGCGGCGTCGTAATCGCCCTGACGCTCGAGCGCGAGCGCTTCGCTCAGATAGTCCAGTCGCTGCGGCTTGGGCGCAGCGTGGGCATTACCGCCGGTGAGCCGGCGCCACCAGGACATGCGTTTGGAGGCCGAGGTCGGGATGGGCGGATGCGCAGACGACATCTCCCCGGGCGGGGAGCCGTCTGCGAGCGGACAAAAAGTTATCGTCTACGTCACGAGGCAGCAACCATGCTATTATCATCGCAGCCTCCGGGGTAGCTTCCGCGCAGTGGAAGAAAAGTGCCGCGACCGTCTCTCAGGAGTGCAATGCCACGACGCCAGGTGATCGATCGCTCACGAGGCGTGCTCGAAGTGGATTGGCCGCTGTTCGGCGAGATGTCGCGCGCGCTCGCACTCAAAGTAGCGCGAGGCTACAATCCCGAGCTGGTCGTCGGCATCGCCACCGCCGGCGTCGTGCCCGGTGCCGTGATCGCCGCCATTCTCGACAAGCCGTTCCACTCGATCATCGTCAGCCGGCGCTACCAGTCGGAAGAGGTGCGGCAGACGCCGAGCATCTTCGGAAGCGTGCCGACGGATGTGCGCGACCGTCGCGTGCTCCTGGTGGATGAAACGTGCGACACCGGTTCGACGCTGCGCCTCGCGGTCGCGGCGATCGTGAACGCCGGTGCCGCGGACGTCCGCACGGCCGTGGGCTTTCGTACCGGATCCTACCAACCGGACTTCGCGGGACTGGAAACGGAGAGCACGATCGTGCTCCCGTGGGATCACGAGGTGAATCTCGGCGAGCGCGGCTAGAAGTAGAGCACTGTCAGAGCGGGAGACACCGCCGTCACGTGCTTCGCAGCGCCTCCGAAGGATCCACCGCGGCCGCTCTCCTCGCCGGCACCCAGCTCGCCACGCCCGCCATCGCGAGCAGTCCCAGGCACGTGACGCCGAGCGTCAACGGATCGGTGGGGCTGACGTCGTAGAGCAGTCCTCGAAGCAGCCTGGTCGCCGCAAGGGCGAACCCGGTGCCGATGGCAATGCCTGCCAGCGCGAGGCCGAGCGCCTGCCGCGAAACCATCCAGCTCACCGCGGATGGTCGCGCACCCAGCACGATTCGCACGCCGATCTCGCGCTGGCGCAGACTCACCCCGTACGCCAACACGCCGTACAGCCCGACGGCCCCGAGAATGAGCGCCAGGGTGCTGGCGATGACGAGCAGCAGCATCGTCACGCGCGCTCGAGAGGATGCCGCGAAAATGACGTGCGAGAGCGATTGCTGATCGTAGGTGGGGAGCGCGGGGTCGAGCGCATGCACGATGTTGCGTATCGGCAGCGCGACATCCTGTCCGCCCTGCGTCCGCACGAGCAGCGAGACGAAGCTGGGCGTATTCGCGCTGCTGGAATCCGGAGGCAGCAGCGGCAGGTAAATCGCGTCTTCCGCAGGCTTGTTCAGTGCTTCGAGATGAACGTTTCCGACCTCGCCCACGATCGTGAACCACGGGCCCGTGAGGGCGGCACGAATTTTCTTGCCGACTGCGCTCCCGCGAGGCCAGTAGCGCTCCGCGAAGGCTTTGCTGACCACGGCGTACTCCGATGATCGGCCTCGATACGGTGACTCGAGCGTCTGGCCCGTCAGGAGCGGAATATCCATCGTCTTGAAGTAGTTCGGATCGACCACCGCCACGTAGTGATCCGCGGGTAGCGCATCCGGCGGCAGGGGATGGTCCTCCACGGTCACGACCACATCGTTGTGATCGGAGGTCAGAGGCACCCAGTCGCTGATCGTCGCCTCGCGCACCCCCGGCAACGCGCGCACCTGATCGAGCAGACGACCATAGAACTGCACCCGCGCCGCTCGGGTTGGGTAGGTGGTCGGTGAGAGTGCGAGTCGCGTCATGAACACGTTCTCACCGTCGAATCCGGGCTGGACATTGCGCAGATGCGTGAAGCTGCGGCCCAGGAGTCCCGACCCGACCACGAGTACCAACGCGAGCGCCACCTGCGCCACGACCAACACGCTTCTCGTTCGCTGCCGCTCGGCACCGGCTGTGGAGCCGCGCCCCGATTCCCGGAGTACCATCGCGATTGGAACACGGCGCGCCCGCAGCAGTGGAATCAAGCTCACCAACAACGTGCTCACGGCGCAAACAACGAGTGCGAAGATCAGCACCCGCCCGTCGATCGACACCTGCTCGAGGCGGGGGACGTTCATCTTGTCGGCCCAGCCGGCTGCCCACGACACGCCGGCGAACGCGAACAGCACGCCGATCACACCTCCGGCCGCCGCCAGCACGAGCGACTCGCTCAGACATTGTGCGACGATTCCGGCGATGCCCGATCCGAGAGCGCCGCGCACGGCGAGCTCGAGCTGCCTGGCCTCGCCGCGCACGAGAAAGAGATTCGCCACGTTCGCGCAGGCGATCAGCAGCACGAGACCGACGCTGCCGAGGAGAATCCACAGCAGCGTGGACACATCACCGACGATGGATTCGAGCAGCGGCGTGACGATCGGGCGCACGTGCGCCTGCTCCCACATGGCGCGCGGGATGCCGTTTGGAAACTCGTCGAGCAATCCGGGCAGCACGTGCGAGAGATCGGCCCGTGCACTCTCGATGGTCGCATCGTCGCGCAGCCGTCCGACGCCACGATTGTTGAAGCTGCCAGCCGATGCCTTTACTGGATCGAGCGGCATTGGAAACCAGAGCTCCGGCGATGAGCGCGGAAAGACGAAGCGCTGCGGCATCACGCCGACGATCTCGCGCGAGATGCCGTCGGCGACGATCCGCTTCCCGATTGCCGACCGCGCGCCGTCGAAATGACGCTTCCAGAACCGGTACGACAGCATCACCGTGGGAGCAGCGCCCACCCGATCTTCTCCGCTCCGGAAATCGCGCCCGAGAAGAGGTGGCACGCCGAGCACCTGGAACAGGTTGGACGTGACCTCAGCTGCCTGGACGCGCTCCGCGGCCCCTGAGCGGCCATCCACGAGCTCCAGGTTCACGTCCTGGTCGAGCCACGCGCCAATTCCCGTGAAGGCCTTCGCGTGCTCCTGATAAAAGAGCACGCTCGCGTCGGACTGGTCGGCCTGCTGCACACCCGACACCGCGATCGAATGCGTGAGCGCCACCAACCGGCCCGGATTTGGATACGGCAGGGGTCGCAGCAGCACTCCGTTGACGACGCTGAACACCGCCGTGGTTGCGCCGACTCCGAGCGCGAGAACGAACACGGTGGTAGCCGTGAAGCTCGGCACGCGACGCAGGCGACGCGCTGCAAAGCGAAGCTCCGCGAGGTTCAGCGCGCGCTTGGGTCCGGACATTGGCGATTCCTCTGCATCGGGGGTGGAGCGCTTGCGGGAGACCGACCAGAGCGAGGACGCGCGCTCGGCGAGCGCCTGGGTCAGCAGGTCGTACACGATCACGATCACGAATACGGCGGAGGGCGTTCGCCTCCGCGCCGCATCGCGTCGCTGGTCACGGAACGCCTCGATGAGATCGCGATCGAAGGCGCGTCGGAATTGCGGCGGATAGAGGTGCAGCAGCACGCGATAGAGCCGCTCACCGATGTTCAGCGGTGGAACGCGAAAATCCGCCATCAGGCCATCGCTGGTCCGGCGCGCAGGGCCGCACGGGCGGCTGCCGCGAGCGTTGCCATGCGGTCGGCCTCGGCCGCGATCGCGCGACGGCCGAGTGGGGTCACGCGGTAGTATCGCCGGCGCTCGTCGTCGGCATCGGCGGCGGGGCGGCGCTGCGACTCGACGACGAGGCCATCGTCGAGCATGCGGCGCAGGAGCCGATAGAGTGCTCCTGCCTGGAGGACCACGCTGCCGCCGGAACGCTCGCGCGCCTCGCGCATGATGGCGTAGCCGTGCCGCTCACCGTGCAACAACACGAGCAGGATGTAGAACGCGTCCTGCCGGTCGCGGAGGATGTCGCTAGTCGAGTCTTGGTCGGGCATGAGCCGGAATGAGTATAAACGAAGTGTTTATAGACTCCCGGTATATATGGCCGCGCGGCCGTGGCGTCAAGCGGGGCGGTGTGCCTGAAGATCTCGCCGTCTCCGTTCAATCCGTTCGATCCGTTCGTGTCCGTATTCAGTTTGTTAATGCCAGCTCGGGCGGCAGTTGCCGTTTTTGGCCAGAGCCGAGCGCCTCAAGGCGTTAACACTTTTGAATACGGATTGAACGGACACTTACGGACACTAACGCAGGCGCCTACGCCACCGCGGCGACCGCGTCCGTGTAGCTGTGGCCCTTCTCCATCTCGTCGTACACGAAGCGCATCACGTCGGCATTGCCGAGGAGGAAGCGGCAGCGCGCGTGGCCGGCGGAGCGGCACTCGACTTCGAGCACGGCGAGCGGGACATCGGACAGGCGCCCGAAGAAGTCGGCGAACATTCCCGTCGTGATGTGGCACCCGGGCTGCTCGAGATTGGCACCGGCGTCGGACTCACCCCAATCGGCGGAGTCCACCGTGGCGAGTGCCTCGCCCATCGTGCCGATCGTGATCGATCCCCACCCCGCCTCGCGAAAGTAGCTCGACGCACGGCGCTGGAACTCGTCGACCTCGAGGTCCTCTGGCAATGCCTTGCCCTGCTTGCGGAGCCATTCGCGGAACGATTGGTAGACGGCTTCGCCGCCCGCGTATCCGGCTTCCTGGAGCGCGCCCGCCGCGGCGGGGCCCGCGTCGCGAAAGAGAATCGAGCGAAGGGCGGCGAGCGTCGAACGGCTCATCGCGACCATGCGGTGGTCGGCCAGATCGATTGAATGAATCATGTCGGTATCTAGGAGTCCCCCTCAACGCGCCGCAAGAGCCCCGCTTCATCGATGACCTCGATGCCGAGCGTTCTTGCCTTCTCGAGCTTGCTTCCAGCTGCGTCGCCGGCGACCACGAAGGTGGTGGACTTCGACACGGAGCTCGTGACGTTGCCACCGTGCGCCTGCACCAGCTCCGTGGCGGCCGCCCGCGACAGGGTCGGGAGCGTACCGGTGATGACGACCGTGACGCCCGCGAGGGAACGCCCGACCGTTTTCGCCTTTGGCTCCGTAAGTGTAAGCCCTGCCTTGCGAAGGCGCTCCATGAGCTTTCGCGTGTTCGGCTCGGAGAAGTACTCGACCACGGATCGCGCGATGATGCCGCCGATGCCGCGCACCGATTCGACCTCCTCCTCCGTGGCAGCCATGAGCGCGTCCAGACTTCCGAAGTGGCGCGCGAGGAGCTGCGCCGCACCCTCGCCCACGTGGCGAATGCCGAGTCCATTGAGCAGGCGTGAGAGCGGCCGCTTCTTCGACTCCTCGAGCGCCGCCACCAGCTGCTCCGCGCTCTTTTCGGCGAAGCGCTCGAGGGAGACGAGCTGGCGGACGGTGAGCGAATACAGATCGGCCATATCGTGGATGAGCCCCGCGTCTATCAGCTGCGCGATTCGCTTGTACTGCAAGCCGCGAATGTCCATCGCTCCACGCGACGCGAAGTGCACCAGCCCTTCGAGCTGACGTCCCGGACATTCGACGTTCGGACAGTAGACCGCGACCTCTTCCTCGTCCTTGAGCACGGGAGTGTTGCAGCTCGGGCAGCGCTTCGGCATGCGCCAGATCTTCTCGCTGCCGTCGCGGCGCTCGGCCAGGCTCGCGAGCACCTGCGGAATCACATCGCCGGCGCGCTTCACCTGCACCCAGTCGCCCACGCGCAGATCCTTCTCGTGAATCAGCTCCTCGTTGTGTAGCGTCGCGAGCTTCACCGTCGTTCCGCCGATCTCCACCGCCTCGAGCATCGCGAACGGGTTGAGCGCGCCCGTGCGCCCGACGTTCACCTCGATCGCGAGCAGCTTCGTGGTCGCGATGTCCGGCGCGAATTTGCGTGCGACTGCCCAGCGCGGCTCTCGGCCGCCGATGATCCCGAGCTCGTCCTGCATTCGCAGCGAGTCGACCTTCACGACTACGCCGTCGATGCCGAAGTTGAGCTGCGCGCGAAGCGAGTGCTCCACCTCGTGCACGAAGGCAATCACCTCGTCGAGCGACCTGCACTGCTGCCGGTGCGACTCCACCGGAAAGCCCCAGCGCTCGAGCGTGTCGAGAAGCTCGCGCTGCGTGGAGAAGGGAAGCGCGACGTCCGAGGGCGCGGCAACGGCGAAGCCGAAGAAGTGGAGCGGACGTTTCGCGGTGATCGCCGGATCGAGCTGACGCAGCGAGCCCGCCGCGGAGTTGCGTGGGTTCGCGAAGAGATCTTCGCCGGCCTTCGCGCGCTCCTCGTTGAGACGCTCGAAGGCATCGAACGGCAGGTAGCACTCGCCGCGAATCTCCACGACGCGCGGAGGCTTCTTCTCTGTCAGCCGCAGCGGGATGTCGCGCACGGTGCGGAGGTTCGGCGTCACGATCTCGCCGATGGTTCCGTTGCCGCGCGTCGCTCCCGTGACGAGCACGCCATGCTCGTACGTCAGACTGACGGCGGTACCATCGATCTTGAGCTCCGCGCTATAGCCGCCGTCCGCGTCGGTGCCCACCTGGCGCGCGATCCGCGCCTGCCATGCGCGCAGCTCGTCATCGTCGAAGGCGTTCCCCAGCGAGATCATGGGAATCAGATGCGCGTGCTTGGCGAGCTGGCCCTGCGGCGGCGCGCCCACCCGCTGCGTTGGCGAGTCGAGGGTGCGAAGCTCCGGATGCTGCTCCTCGAGCTTCTGCAGCTCGCGGAACATGCGATCGTATTCGAGATCGGAGATCTCGGGGCGGTCGAGCACGTAGTACTCGTACGACGCGCGCTCGAGCGACCGGCGCAGCTCGGCCGCACGCGCAGCGAGATTCGTGTTGCTCTCGGACATCGATGAAAGTTGCCGTAATGTCGCGGCCGGGGCGAGGGCCGCGAAAGGTGCGGTCGCGACGGCTAGCCCTTGGCTTCCTCGGAGATCACTTCCATCGCGACGGTCACGAGGCGCTCGAGCTCCTCATCCGCATGTCCCGGAAGCAGCGTCTCGGCCCACATGTGATCTTCGGCGTTGGTGTAGCGATCGAGGAGGCGGCGTACGAACGCGACGAGCGTGATGCGCTGCAGCTCGCTGCGGCGCTTCTCCAGCTCCTGCGACTTCTGTCCGGTGAGCAGTGTCTCGAAGCGGTGCGCATTGCGCAGCGCGTTCGCCGTGAGCGATGCGATCACCTGGCAGAAGCGGACGTCGCGGTCGGCGAATGGCGCCGACTCGCGCTCCGTGCGCAGAAAGATCGCGCCGATCACCGTCCCGCGCCAACGGATCGGCACCACGATGATCGCACGCACGTTACGGAGCGCGGCGACGAGCTCGACACCCTGATACATCGGATGGATGCTGGCGTCCGGGATGAACACCGTCTCGCCGCTCTGGAAGGCGCGCTTCAGCTCGGGATAGCGATCGAGATCGACGATGAGATTGCCGACCGTCGGATCTTCGTAGGTGGCGACGAGCCGCACGCTCTGCGCATCACCAGCGAGGTAGATCGAGCAGCGATCGAGTCCGAAGGTCTCGCCGAGCTTGCGGGCGATCGTGCGGAGGATGTCGGTGAAGTGGAGGGAGGCGGAGATCTCGGTGAGGATGTCCACCACCGCAACCAGATGGTCGCGCTCGCGCTCGAGCTCCGCGACGCGCGCGCGGAGCACGTTCGTCTCGTCAGCCGGGTCGCGCTGCTCCTCCGTCAACTGCTCCGTGCGCATGCTGATCATCGACGTCCTTCACATTCGCGTTGAAGTCCTCGTCGGCAAATCGAACGACACGATTCCGTCCGGTCGTCTTGGCGACGTAGAGCGCATCGTCGGCGGCCTTCACGAGCTGCTGCCGGGAGTGAATACGCGGGTTGGGAAATGCCGCCACGCCGGCGCTGATGCTGCACGCCAGCACGCCCCCCTCGTATTCGAACTGATGCGTCTCTACCTCCTGACGCGCGCGTTTGGCGAACGTCACCCCGGCGTCGAGCACGGTGCCCGGAAGAAGGACCATGAATTCCTCTCCCCCGTAACGGCCGACCCGGTCGATGTCGCGTGCGGCGTGCTTGAGGAGCTGCGCGAACTGGGTGAGCACGAGATCGCCGACCTGGTGGCCGTACGTATCGTTCACCTTCTTGAAGTGGTCGATGTCGAACATGACGACGGCCAGCGGCTCGTGCAGGCGGGCCGAGTGCTCGAACATTTCATCGAGCCGCTCGTCGAGATGG
>DASXQD010000282.1:0-5627 GCA_036493195.1 Gemmatimonadaceae bacterium
GCGGCGACTCCTCGATCGTCGGCAAGGCGATCTCGATCGACGGAGCCCCGATGACAGTGGCGGGCGTCATGCCCGCCTCCTTCGACAATGCGCCCTCGCCGATGGCAAAAATCTGGCGAGTGCTCGGCTACCTGAATCAGCCGTACGCATGTCGTACATGTCATCATCTCCAGATGATCGCGCGCCTTCGGCCGGGCGTGCGCCCGAGTGCGGCGCAGACCGAGCTCACTGGAATCAAGTCGCAGCTCATGGATGCGTATCCGAAGGAATATGCGGCTGCGGGAGTCATCGTGGGTCGGGTGCAGGATGAGATCACGATGGGAATTCGTCCTGCCCTGTGGGCGCTGAGCGGCGCCGTGCTGCTCGTGCTGCTCATCGCCGTCGCGAACGTCGTGAGCCTGCAGCTCGCGCGCGCGATTCGGCGCGCGCAGGAGTTTGCCGTGCGCGGCGCGCTTGGCGCGAGCCGTGCACGCATGATCCGCCAGCTCCTCACCGAGGGGCTGCTGCTCGCGACGCTCGGCGGGTTCGCCGGCGTGCTCGTTGCGTTCGTCTCGGTTCCGCTTCTCGTGCAGCGGCTCCCCGCGTCGCTGCCGAGGCTGGACGCGATTCACGTCGACGTCGGTGCGCTGGGCGCGGTTACCGCGATCGTGCTGCTGCTGGCAATCGTAATGGGGCTCGCACCGGCGCGCGGGCGCTTCACCAATCTCTCGTCGTCGCTCGGTTCTGGACGACGACTGTCCGGTACGCTGAATCACTCCACGCGCGCCGCGCTCGTGGTGGCAGAGGTCGCGCTCGCGATGATGCTGCTCGTGAGCGCTGGCTTGCTCGGCCGAAGCCTCGTTCGACTGCTCAACGTGAACGTAGGGTTCGACACCTCGCACCTGCTCACGCTCGAGATCAATTCCACGGGCTCGAGATACGCGAACGACACGAGCATTTACGACTTCCACGATCGTGTGCGTGCGGCCGTAGCCGCGCTTCCCGGTGTTTCGAGTGTCGCGGTTGCGAATCAACTCCCGCTTGGCGGCAACGTCGACATGTACGGCGTGGCGGACGTGGACAACCTCCCCGCAAACCTCGAGCAGGTGCCGTTCGGCGACCGTTACACCGTATCGCCGAACTATCTGTCGACGATGCGCATCCCGATCATCAAGGGGAGTGGCTTCACGGAAGCGGAGACCGTGGAAGGGTCGAACAAGGTGGCATTGGTGAGCGAGGCACTGGCGACGCGGCTCTGGCCGAACGACAATCCGCTGGGCAAGAGAATCCGCGTGGGAGGGGTGAGTGGTGCGACGCGCACGGTCATCGGTGTGACGGGCAACATTCGCCACAGCGGACTGGACGCAAAAACGACGATGCAGTGGTACGTACCCGAGCGCCAGTTCGATGCCGACAACCAGGAGGTGCTGCTCGTGCGCACCGCGGGCGATCCCCAAGCGCTCGCGCCTGCGGTACGAAGAACCATTGCCGCTATCGACCCGACGCAACCGATCGTGAAGATCGCGACGATGGAGGATGTGGTGGCGGCGTCCACGAGCCAGCGCCGGCTCGCGCTCGCACTCTTCGGCACGTTCGCCGCGGCGGCACTTCTGCTGGCGATCGCGGGCATCTACGGCGTGCTGGCGGGCACGGTCTCGGAGCGCACGCGCGAGATCGGCGTGCGCAGCGCTCTCGGCGCGACGCCCGGGAAGCTGATCGGCTTGATCGTGGGGCAGGGCGGACGTCTCGCCGCGCTCGGCATCGTGCTCGGCCTCGCAGGGTCCTTCGCGCTCACGAGATATCTGCAATCGCTGTTGTTCGGAGTCGCGCCGAACGATCTCATGACGCTCGCGGGTGTGTGCGTTCTCCTCGCCGCGGTCACGCTTGCGGCGTGCCTCGTGCCCGCGGCCCGTGCGGCGCGCGTGGACCCGAGTGCGGCGTTGCGCAGCGAGTAGATTCCGCGGATCCAATTCCGTGAGGCAATCGTCGTGCAGTCATCGCGTGCATGTCTCGTGCGCCGGTTCGCAATCGCGCTCGCACTTGCAACCGCCGCTTCGCTTTCGATCCCGTCGTCCGCGGAAGCTCGCGTCGTTCGCGTGGTCATCGACACGCGCGAGCCGATTGCCGGCGGCGCACCGTTCGGTGCCGCAGGCGCGTACGAGCGAATCACGGGACGTGTGTTCTTCGCCTTCGATCCTGCGAATGCGCACGACCGTCAGATCGTCGACCTGAGTCGCGCGCCGCGCAATGCGCGGGGCGAGGTGGAGGCGTGGTCGGAGTTCGTCATGCTTCGTCCGGTCGATCGCACTCGCGCGAGTGGCGTGACGATTCTCGACGTGGTCAATCGCGGCAACATGACGGTGGGTGTGTTCCATCTTGGTGCAAATCGCGAAAGCACGCCTGATTCCGCCGCCTACTATGGTGACGCGCTGTTGCTGCGCCGAGGATTGACGGTCGTGATGCTCGGCTGGCAGTGGGATATCCTGCCGAGTGCACCGGGACTGCACTTTCATGCACCGGTCGCTGGCGATGCGGCGCACCCGATCACGGGGCTCGTGCGAAGCGACATCACCGTCGACGCACCGACGCACACCATCCCGCTCGGCCACGTAGTCGGTGCGAGTCTCGCGCTCGCGTATCCGGTGTCCGATACGAGTGATCCGAAAAATCAATTAACCGTTCGCGACGGTCCGATCGCGCCGCGAAGAGTCATCGCGCGAAAGTTGTGGCGATTCGCGCGCGAGGACTCGAGCGGAGCGGTGACGGCGGATGCGCGCAACGTGTACATGCGCGCCGGGTTCGAGGCGGGGAAGATCTACGAGGTGATTTACCGTGCAAAGGATCCCGTCGTGGTCGGCACCGGGCTCGCGGCCGTGCGCGACATGATGTCGTATCTCAAGTACGACACGGGCAGCATCGCACCGACGAAATTCGGCATCGCGTATGGCGTCTCGCAGACTGGCCGCTTCCTTCGGCACTTTCTCTATCAGGGTTTCAACGTCGACGAGCGCGGTCGGAAGGCGTTCGACGGCATATTCGCACACACGGCGGGTGCGGGTCGCGGCTCGTTCAATCATCGCTTCGCGCAACCGTCGCGCGATGCACAGCCGTACACCACGTTCTTCTATCCCACGGATGTGTTCCCGTTCACGACTCTGGAGGAGAGCGATCCGGTGACCGGTGCGCGCGACGGACTGCGGGTGCATCACGGACGTGCCGCCAGTGCGGCGCCGCCGCCCAGGGTGTTCTATGTTGACGGCGGCTACGAATACTGGGGACGCGCCGCCTCGCTCACGCACACGACCATCGACGGCAAACACGACGTGCCGTTTCTGCCGGGCGAGCGACGATACGTCATCTCGTCCGCGCAGCACTCGAGCCCCGCGCGATTTCCGCCGGCGGACGGCGCACAGTTCGCAAACGGGGCCGCGTTTCGCGGCGATCCACTGGATCAGCGGCTCGCGCTGCGTGCGCTCATGATGGCGCTGGTGGATTGGGTGAAGGACGGGCGCGAGCCGCCGGCATCACTCTACCCGACGAACGCGAGCGGGACACTCGTGCCGATCGACTCCACGGAACGTCCGCAGATACCAGGTGTGCCGCTCGCCAGGATTCCCGCGCAGCCGTACCGCTACGATTTCGGACCGCGATGGAAGCAGGGAATCATCGATTTCGAGCCGCCGCACATCGGCGCGCCGTATGCGCTGCGGGTGTCGCAGACGGACTCGATCGGCAACGATCTGGGTGGCATTCGGAGCATCGAGACGCGCGTGCCGCTCGCGACGTACTTCCCGTGGCAGCTCCGCACCGGCACGGCGTCCGATCGACTGGCGAGCTTCGGCGGGACGTTCGTTCCACTGCCGCGCACGGACTCTGAGCGCGCCAGCACGCACGATCCGCGGCCGAGCATCGAGAAGTTGTATGGCGGGAATCGTGACGCGTTCCTGACGCGAGTGGATGCTGCGGCGGCGGAGCTCGTGGCGGAGCGATTCATGCTCCCCGAGGATGCGAAGGCTGCGAGGGAGCGCATGGCGGCAACCTGGGACTGGTTGGAGGCGCAGCCGGCGCGTTGAGACCGATTCCGTCGAGTCCGGTGCCGACTTGCGGGCGGGCCGAATCGTGAGCTAGATCAGTGGCGAGAGGTGAAGTACGGCGATCACGGCTATCCTGGAGGATCGAGCAATGCAGTCGAATCGCATCGCAGTCGTTGTCGTTCTCTCGGCTCTTCTGCTCGGGAGCGGTGCAATCGCTGTCGGCGCGCAGGTGCCGAGCGATCCCTGCACACAAGTCAGCGCCGCTCAGGTGAGCACCGCGCTCGGCGAGACCGTCAGTGCCGGAGTACACGGACCTCCACCTACCTGCACGTGGCAGGCGAACGTACCGACGCACCAGATCGTGACACTGATGTTCTCACCGCCCGGTGACTGGGATACCCGAAAGACCGCGGAGCATCCGGGTATCACCAAGGCTGCGGTGGGCGGCGTCGGCGACGACGCCCTCGCGATGTCGATGGGGCCCCTGACGAGTTTGTTCGTCAAAAAAGGGAGCGTCACCTTCATGGTTCGCGTGTATGGTGTTCCCGATCCCGCGAAGCAGCTCGCGATCGAGAAGCCGATCGCGCAGACGGTTGCGGGCCACCTTACGTCTTGAGCCCGCGTGAATCAGGGGAGCGGCGGCCGCAGAGAGTCCAGCACGTCTGAATTCATCTCGTAGATGTTCCCGCTCCCGTTCAGCGTCGAGCGCAGGCGCGTGACGAGCTCGCGATAGGTGAGCGGGCGCTCGAGCGAGTCGAGTGCGAAGCTCCGCTCGCTGGAGAAGAAGAGACGCTTGCCATCCGGTGAGAGGTGAGGCGCATAGTCGCGTGCGCGCGTGTTGAACGGCGACGGCAGATGCACCGCGCGCGACCACGTGCCGTGATCGTTCCACGCGAGATACAGATCGAAATTCCCAAGTCCATCACTGCGAATGGAGCCGAGCAGGAGAAAGCGCTCGTCGGGGTCGATCATGACATCCAGATCGTACACCACGCTCGAGTTGCCGTGATCGATCAGGCGCGAGACGTTCTCGGGTGTCGTCCACGTTCCGTCGACGCGATGCGAGCGATAGGCCTGGATTCCTCCCTCGCGCGCGGACGAAAAGTACAGCGTGCCATCTCTCGTCATCGACGCCGCGAACTCGCTCGCGTCCGAGTTGATCGGCTCGGGAAGACGCTGCGGGTCGCCCCACGCACCGGAGCTCGTCCGCTCGACCATCCACAGATCGTAGTCGTGCTTCGTCTTTCCGTTCACGGGACGATCGGAGGTCCAGAACATCTTCGTGCCGTCCGGCGACAGCGTGGGGTCCGAGTCCGTGTAGCGCCCGGAGAAGGGAAGGACCGTCGGCCGGGTCCACGCCCCCTTCTCGAGATGCGACTGAAGCATTGTGTAGCGATACGAATGCGGCGCCGACCTGGAGAAGAAGATCGTGTCGCCGTTCGGAGTGAGCGAGCCTCCGAATTCGTCATCGCTCGTCGAGATGATGCCCTCGGCGAGGATCGATGGTGTGTGCGCCCCGCCGGGCTGCTGCGCGACCGAGGTGGAGAGTGGTACAAGGAGCGCCGCGACGGATAACGCGTATGCGAGGAGTAGCGTGCGCGATGTGTGGAGACT
>DASXQD010000283.1:0-4827 GCA_036493195.1 Gemmatimonadaceae bacterium
TGACCTCCATGGCACCGACTCACCTCGAGTCTGCGCACCCGACATTGATCGGTCTCCCGTACGACGCGAGCTCCTCGTTCCTCCGAGGACCTGCGCTCGCGCCGGCGCGCATTCGAGAGGAGCTGCACTCATCGCAGTCGAACGGATGCAGTGAGAACGGGACACGTGTGATCGGCGAGGGTGGGATTGGCGATGCCGGCGATCTCGTGCTGCCCGCTGATGGCGAGGCGCGCGAGATCATCGAGTCCGGCATCCGCGCGCTCATCGAATCCGGCGCGCGCCCGCTCTCGCTCGGCGGCGATCACTCCGTCACGTATCCGGTGCTGCGCGCCGTCGGCCCGCTCACTTCGGAGCTCACGATTCTCCAGATCGATGCGCATCCGGATCTCTACGCAGACTTCGAAGGAGACCGGTTTTCGCACGCGTGCCCATTCGCGCGCATCATGGAAGAGAAGCTCGCAGCGCATCTCGTGCAGGTGGGCATTCGCACGATGAACGCGCACCAGCGCGCGCAGGCGGACAGATTCGGCGTGCGCGTGATCGACATGCGCGCGTGGGCCGCTGGCGCGCGGCCCGAGCTTCGCGGCCCACTCTACGTGAGCGTCGACATGGACGGGCTCGACCCGGCGTATGTGTCCGGCGTGTCACATCGCGAGCCGGGCGGGCTCACCGTGCGCGAAGTCGTCACGATGATTCAATCGCTGCCGGGTCCGATCGTGGGCGCCGACGTTGTGGAGCTCAACCCAGCCCAGGACGGCTCCGGCGCATCGTCGACCGTGGCCGCCAAGCTCGTGCGCGAGCTCGCGAGCCGGATGCTGGAAACGCGGAATCGCTGAGCGCTCTCGCGCTACTTCTTCGCGAGCTGGGCCAACACGTCGGGTGGGAGCGACCAGGCGAGCGTCGCGCATCGAGCACCCGGCTGGCGGTCGATCTCGAGCATGCACACGCCTCCTTTTTCGAGCGTCACGTGCGAGTCTCGCAGTCCCGAAATGAGCCACGTGATGAGCGTTCCGAGATGCGGCTCGTGTCCCACCACAGCGACCACTTCCACCGTGCGCTGCGTTCGCAGCCAGGCCGCGAATGCCGCCGGCGCGCTTTGCGGCGCGAGTGCGGGCACCGTGCTCACAAAGATCCCGTCGTACTCTTTCGAGACGATCGCTGCGGTTTGTGCAGCGCGCACGAGCGGACTCGCGGCGAGCACATCGATCGGCTTCACCTGTCGTCCAAGCCCATGCGCCACGCGCGCCATGACCTGGCGTCCCTGCTTCGTGAGCGGACGCTCGCTATCCGGTCTCCCCGTTTTCGCGAACGCATCCTTATCTTCAGCGATCGCGTGTCTGATCACGAGCAGCTGCATTTGTCGCTACCCCCGGATTCGCCCTCGGCCATGGCATCTACACTGGCAGATACGCAAACCGTGCCAGCCGCGAACCTCGCGCACGGTACTCTCACCAGCGAAGTGAACGCGTGACGACGACCTCGAGCTACCGGACTCTCATCGCATCGCTCTGCGCGCTCGTGCTCGCATCGTTCCCGACGCGCGCGCAGGGCACGCTGCCAATCACCAAGCTCGCGTCCGATGTCTACCTCATCATTGCGCCGTCCGGGAACATGGTAGCGCAGACGGGCCCAACCGGCATCGTGATCGTGGGCGCTCAGTCGAGAGCCTCCACGCCTGCTGTCGTAGCCACGTTACGAACACTGTCGGCGGCGCCGATCCGTTACGTGCTCTTCGCACCCGGCGATTCGATGGGCGATGAGGGCGACGCTGGGTGGAACGAGCGCAACACGACGATCGTGGCGCACGAGCGCATGAAGATGACGGCGCCGAACATCGTCTCCGCGCTGGGATTCTCGGAGGTGCTGCAGATCTACCTCGATGGCCAGTCGGTGCATGCGGTGCATCAGCCGCCGGGGCACACGCGTGCGGACATCATCGCCCACTTCGAAACGCGCCGCATTCTCTATCTCGGCAACGCCTTCGTCGCGAAGGGCTATCCACGCATCGATGTGCAGGCCGGCGCATCCATCGACAGTCTGATCAAGGAAGTGGCTCCCTTCGCCGGCTTCAACGGAGTGCAGATCGTGCCGGGCCGCGGCCCCGTGTCGACTGCCGCCGACGTCGGTGCGTATCGCGACATGCTGCAGGGCATTCGCGACAAGGTGGCCGCACTCGCAGCGCAGAACAAAGCGCTCGGCGAAGTAATTGCGGCAAAACCGACGGCCTCGTGGGATGCGATCTACGGACGCGGCGGCGTGACACCCGATCGATTCGTCGAGAGCGTCTATGCCTCGCTCAAACCCAACCACCAATGACCAATTCCGATTCACGCGCGGTATCGCGATTCCACTCGGCGGTACGCTCAACGGCAGCAAGAGCGCGTTCGCGATGATGTCGGAATCGCTGCGGCCGGAGCTGCGGCCGTGGGGGATGCACGTCGTCATCATCGATCCGGGTGCGATCACCACGCCCGCCGTCAACAAGGCACTGGGCGACCCCGAAGGAATGTTGCGCCGAATGGCACCCGACGTCGAGCGACTCTATGGAAAGTTCTTTCGCGGTTTCATCGAGCGCGCCGCCGAGCGAAAGCGAAACGGAAGTCCGCCGGACGATGTTGCGGAAGCGGTGCTAAGTGCGCTCCGCGATGAGAATCCGCATCGGCGTTACGTGGTCGGCAAGGGCGCGCGGATGCTCGCAACGCTGCCGAAAGTTCTTCCGGCACCACCGTTGGATCGCGTTCGCATGAAAATCTTCGGAATGCCCACTCGCTTCGGCGCGAGCGAGCGGAATTGACTGCGCTGCGACGTTACGAGATCGAGATTGCGATCGCGTCCACCGGAGCGGGCTCCGGCGGGAGCAGCGCGGCAATGCGCTCGAGCGCCTGCTCCGAGAGCTCCCGATCGCCAGGCGCGCCTTCCGCAACGGCCACCTGACGCTTGAGCGCCTCGTACATCTCGCGCGTGAAGCCGTACGGATAATCGTGCATCAGCACGATCGCCAATGCCCGGTAGCGCTTGAGATGGCGGAGCCGCGTGATGAGCGACTCCACCTCATCTGCCGAGTGATTGCGCCCTGCGCGCTCGAGAACCGCCCATTCCTGCTTGGTGAGCGCGGGAGGAAGCACTTCGCCCATGCTCAACCTTCGTTATCGGCGGTGGTCGCTTCGGCAGTGGGCGCAGCTGGAGCCGTTGCGGCACCCGCTGGGCGCTGACGCTGCCACGAGGTCGTGCGGGGACGCGCGCGTCCGGCGAGCAGCTCTTCGTGGTAGGCCAGGATGCGGCTCTGCACGTTGGCTTTGGTGTCCGAGGACTCCGCGCGGAAGGGCGCGTAGCGATTGCGGGTGTCATTGGATACGGTGAACCACCACCAATCCTGCGGGTGCGCCACGGACTGCTTTTCGACGAAACAGCTGAAAGTGCGTCCGGCGTCTTCGAACTCGAATTCCTTCACACGCGTCTCCTGAATACAGTTACGTAATCTAACCGGTTTTTCACCCTGGTGGGGCCCATGCGAGCGTGACTTTCGTCACCGCATGCCTCACCGCGTGCCTCACCGCATGCCCTTGGACGCGATCGAGGCGCGCACTTCCGCTGCAAGCTCGTCGCGAAGATCGGCGAGCTTCTTCGCGCGGCCGCGCTTGACACTCCCCAGAATCGTGCGCGCCACCGTAAAGGTCGACAGCAGAACGCCCGCCGTTGCAGCCGCACTCGCGATCGGCGAGTGCGTCGCACCCATCACCTGCACGAACGCGAGCACTCCGAGACTGCTCGTTCCACCAACGATTCCGCCATACAGGCCGCCGGCCAGGCTGCCGAGCCGCTCCTCCACGCGGATCTTCGTGCGCCCGCCTCGCGGAATGAGCGTGACGAACACGTTGCGTCCTTTTTTCGCCTGCGCTCGTGACGTCCACGTGAGCGTCTTGCCGAACGTGCCGACATTGCCGTCATCTCCGAGCGCTCGGCGGATGATGTCGACCATGATGTCGTAATCCTCGCTCGACACCTCACCCTCGATGTCGGCTTCCTCGTAGAGCTTGAACGGTGCGGCGAAGAGCGGCGTCAGCACCGGTCGATGCAGAACAGGCGCTGGGGCATCTGCCCGCGCGCGTGCGGCGCGCGCGCCCGCGCCGCGCACGAGCCCGAGCTCCTCCGCGGCACGATCCACGTGCTCGCGCGAGATCCCCGCTTCGATCGCGGACTCGCGTACGCGATCCATCGCTATCCCGCTCGTCGCGCCAACCGGGGCGCGAGCCGCCGGGAGCGCGGCAACCGGCGGCGCCGGATGCGAGGATGTCGCCGCCTGCAGATCCGCCGCGCGCTCCCACACCGCGTTCGCCTGCGTCTCCGACAGAAGCGGCGGCACGTACACGCCGCTCCCGTGCTTGTCCCACGCCTCGTCGAGCGCGCGCGCGAGCGCGGTGCCGGTCGCGTAGCGCGCGTCGGGACTCTTCGCGAGACACGCATCGATTACACTCGCGAGCGGCTCCGGAACTCGCGGTGCGACCGACCGCAGCTTTGGCGCATCCCTGGTCACGTGGGCGACGATGACCGCCGATGCGCTCTCGCTGTCGAATGGCAGACGACCACTCAGCGCCTGAAAGGCGACGACGCCCAGCGAGTAGAGATCACTGCGCCCGTCGAGCCTGTCGCCGGACACCTGCTCGGGGCTCATGTAGTGCACGGAGCCCAGCACTTGTCCCGTCATCGTGAGCGGCGCGGCTTCCGCCACGCGCGCGATGCCGAAGTCCGTGACCATGGCACGTCCGGAGCTCGCTTCGAGAAGAATATTTTCCGGCTTGATGTCGCGGTGAACGACTCCGCGCTCGT
>DASXQD010000284.1:0-4747 GCA_036493195.1 Gemmatimonadaceae bacterium
TGTCTCCAGCGCCCGTTCCCTCGTGTCGGAGATCTGGAAGAGGGTGTCGAGCTTGGTGAGCTCAAAGAGCGTTTTCAGGTCGTCGTTGAGGTTGGCGAGACGGAGCTCCCCGCCCTGCTCGCGGATCTTCTTGGAGAGCGAGACCAGTACGCCGAGGCCGGAGCTATCGATGTAGCCCGTTTGGCTGAAGTCGATCAGGAACTTGCGCTCGCCCTTCTCGAGCTCATCGAGCACGCGCTGCTTGAGCTCCTGGCGATTGCCGACGATCAACTGCCCTTCCACGTCCACCACGACTATGTCTCCCTGCTTCTTTATCGCGAAGCTCATGTCCCGTTCTCCCGTCGAGATCTGCGCTCGTTCGCCGTGACAATGGCGAAGAGACGCTCGCCATGTCGCAATGATAATGTCGCCTGTGCGCGCGCGACGCGAAAGATAAGCCGCGCGCACCTCGAACTGGGCGGGTTAATGCAAATCTCCGTCCACATCCGACGAGGCCGACGTATCAGGACTTGCCTCCTCCCACGTGGTTGTCCACCTGCTGGAAGCGGGCGCGGAGCGCCGCATCGACCACCGGATGCACCAGCCCGGACGTGTTCCCGCCGTAGCGAGCCACCTCTCGCACGACGCTCGAGCTGATGTACGTGCGGTCGATGCTCGGGACCATGAACACGGTTTCCAGAGTCGCGTTCAGATGGCGATTCATGAGCGCCATCTGATACTCGTACTCGAAATCCGCCACGGCTCGCAGTCCGCGAATGGAGAGCGTCGCGCCCATCTCGCGGGCGAAGTCCACGAGGAGGCCATTGAACTCGCGCACCTCGATGCGCGCATCGCCTCCGATGCTCTCGCGGATCAGCCGCACACGTTCCGCGACGCTGAACAGCGGCTGCTTGGACGAATTGACGGCGACGGCGACGATCAGCTTGTCGACGAAAGTGAGACTTCGCCACATCAGATCCTCGTGGCCGCGCGTGACGGGATCGAAGCTGCCGGCATAGATCGCGATGGGCATGAGCTCGTGGGTGCGGGACTGTGCGGCGCAGGAACGATCAGACGCGGTAGAAAGTGAGCGCGGTGTCGCCATATCGTCGAGTGTCACCACCGTCCGGCATCGCCTCGTCCGCCGCATGCTCGACGCTCAGAATGCGGGAGAACGGCCGTTCGCGCCAGCGCTCCGCCACCTGAGCCGCGAGCTCCTTTCGGTACGGCGGATCCGCGAACGTGACGTCGAACGCGAGCTCTTCGAGCGTGGCGAGAAAGCGAAGCGCATCCATGCGATGCACCGTGACGGCATCCGACGCGCCGAGCTGCTCGACGTTCGCTCGGAGAGAGGCGAGGCTGGGCGCCGCGGATTCCACGAAGCTCACGTGCATCGCACCGCGCGAAAGCGCCTCGAGGCCGAGGGCGCCAGAGCCGGAGAAGAGATCGAGCACGGTGGCATCGGGCAGATCATTTTGCAGAATGCTCATCCACGCCTCGCGTACGCGGTCGGCAGTGGGACGCACGGCGGAGCCGCGAGGTGCCGCTATGGTACGTCCGCGCCATCGCCCCGCGACGATGCGCACGGATACTAGTGGTGCACCGCGGCGAGCTTCGCCTGCAGTCGCGGCACTCCATTCCAGTCGTCGCGCTCCAGACGATACGCAATGTCGATTGGAGTGCTCACGTCGAGCTCGCTCGCCAGCGATGCCATCCCCCAGCCGATCGCCTCGAGCTCTCCGGTGTCGGTCTGCAGTCGCAGCTTGAGATGACCATCGCCGAGCACGCGCGCCGGCGCGGCGAGCCGCACACCGCGGGACACGATCACGGGCGTGGGATTCGCCGGACCGAAGGGCTCGAAATGGCGGAGCAGCGCCTCGAGCTCGAGGTTGGCACTCGAGATGGGCAGCTCGAGGTCGACGCGCAGCTCGGCGACGAGATCGTCCACCGTGAGCTGAGCGATCGCGATGTCGTTGAAGCGGCGCGCGAGCTCGGGAATCTTGTCGCGCGCGACGGTCACGCCTGCGGCTGCGCGGTGCCCGCCGAACCGCACGAGCAGGTCGCGGCAGTCCGCAAGGGCGGCGTGCAGATCGAAGGCGGAGATCGAGCGACCGGATCCCTTGCCCTCATCTCCATCCAGCGCGATGAGCAGCACGGGGCGCCCGTGCTCCTCGATCAGTCGCGAGGCGACGATCCCGATCACCCCCGGATGCCAGCCGTCCTCCGCGAGCACGATGCCGTGTGTGGCATCGAGATCGAGCGCCTCGATGAGCTCGCGCGCGCGCGCGAGCGTCTTGCGGTCGACTTCCTGGCGGTGGCGATTGAGCTCCTCCAGCTCACGCGCGATCGAATTCGCCTCGTGCTCGTTCTCGGACATCAGAAGCTGGACGCCGCGCAAGGCGTGGCCAAGCCGACCGACGGCGTTGAGGCGGGGCGCGAGAATGAAGCCGATGCGACCGGCGTTGAGGGGCTTCCCCTCGAGCCCGGACGAACGGATGAGCGCGCGAATGCCCTGATTGGGCGACTCCTTCATCACCTTGAGTCCAGCCCGCGCGAGCACGCGATTCTCCCCACGCAGCGGCGCGACGTCTGCAATGGTCGCGAGCGCGACGAGATCGAGCATGCGAAACACGTCGTCCTCCTGGCCGCCCATCGCGCGCGTGAGCGCGAGCGCGAGCTTGAACGCGATGCCGACGGCGGCGAGATCCTTGTCCGGATACTCGCATCCGTCGCGCTTCGGATTCAGCACCGACAGGCACGAAGGCAACGGGCCGCTCGGCAGATGGTGATCGGTGATGATCACATCGATACCCGCCTCGCATGCGACCCGAACGGGTGCGAGCGCATTCGTGCCGCAATCGCAGGTGACGAGCACCTTGGCGTTCGCCTCGATGGCAGCATTGACGCCGGCGAGCGAGAGATCGTACCCATCTTCGATGCGGCGCGGAATGAAGGGGATCGCATCGCCACCCAGCGTGCGAATGGTGCGCAGCAGCACGGTGGTCGAGCACATGCCGTCCACGTCGTAGTCGCCGTGGATCACGATGCGCTCGCGATTGCGGATGGCGCGCACCAGCCGCTCGACGGCGGTGTCCATGCCGAGCATGAGAGCGGGATCGTGGAGCTGTTCGAGACGGGGCCGGAGAAACCGCTTGGCGCTTTCCGGAGTATCGTAGCCGCGGCGGAGCAGCAGCTCACAGATCACCGGCGGCAGATGGAGCTCTCTCGCCAGGGCCGCGACGGCCGCCTCATCGGGGGCGCTTGGGAGCACCCAGCGAGACGGCTTGCGGATGCGCGCGGCAGGAGCGTTCACAAGGTGAAAATTACCGTTCACCAGGGACGGCGACAACCATCATCCTGCCGCGTACAGAAGCACTCCGCACGCTTCACAGACATCGATCGCGCGTCCGGCTGCGATGGCATTGCGACGCTGCATCGGGATCGCAGTATCGCACCGTCCGCAGGCCTGGCCGCGCAGCGGATAGAGCACGTTCGAGGTGTTGCGACTCAGAATGCGCTCGTACTTGAGGAGAATGCTCTTGGGCACGTGCGCGGCGCGCTCGTCGCGGATGCGCTTCGCTTTCGCGAGCTCCTTCTCGATCTCGGCGCGCTCCGCCGCGTGTGCCGCTCGCTGCTCCTGCTGTCGCGCATCGAGCTCGTCGAGCGCCTTCTGCTGGCCATCGATCGCGTGGTGGACGTCGTGCACGCGAAGCGACAGCGAATGCAGCTCGGTCTCTTCCTGCGTGAGCACCTTCTTGAGCATGTCCACCTGCGCCATCGCCGCGGTGGCTTCCTTCGGCTTTCGCACGACATCGAGGGTGGCGAGGTTCCGCTCCTGCATCGCCTTGTGATCCTCGACCTTGATGGCGAGCTCGCGTCGTCGTTTCTCCTCCTGCTCCGCGGTTGCCCGCGCCCGCGACAGCGACTCCTCGAGTTGCGCACGCTCGCCGTCGAGCGCTTTCAACTTTGCATCGAGCGTCCGCAGCTTGCCGTTCAGCTGTGCGACGATCGTGTCTTCCGCTTGCAGGGCCAATACCGCTTCCAGGTCTGGACTCACTTCCCCTCCTTACGATTGTCGGGCGCGGTCGAAGCTCTTGAACGATCCGCCACCGAGTGCCGCGAGATCATCCATCAACCGGCGTTTTTCAGATATCAACACATCCTGTTCGGCAGGCGTCGCGATGCGCATCGCCCGCGTGATCTCGTCCATTTTTCGCTGCACGGCAGTTCGCCGAATACGCGCGATACTTCCGGCCAGCGTGCGCTGCACCTCCTCGCCCTCGCCGATCGGCTCGCGCTGAAGCTCGGCGAAAACCTCCTCGCTTTCCGGCGCCAGTCGAGACGCGACCGCCTCGAGCGAGTCTTCGGGGCTCACCGCGAGCAGTGCGCGATAGATGTCCTGAAGCGCCGGATCGCGCAATTCTTCGGGACCGATGTGCTCCGCAACCTGCTCTACGTGCGACCTGTCGTGTAGAAGTATACGAACGAGCGAGCGCTCGATGCCGGGCACAGGCTTCGAAGTCCGCCTCCGCTCGGCTTTGCGGCGCTCAATGACCGTGGAATTTTCGGGTGGCGGAGGCGCTGGCGGCCGCGCGGAATGGGACACGCTCACGCGCGGAGCCATCTGCGTGATTTCGCGCTCGAGCACCTCGCGACTCACGCCCGAGACCTCGCTCGCGCGCGCGAGGTAGATCTCGCGGGTCACACTGTCGGCCGTGGCGCGGAGCGTTGGCAAGAGCTTGTCGATCGCAACGCGCTTGCGGTGCAG
>DASXQD010000285.1:0-5951 GCA_036493195.1 Gemmatimonadaceae bacterium
AGCTCGACGGGTGGGTGCGCGAGAGCGAGCTCGTTCCCGTGGACAGTGCGGCGGTAAGCGCCGTGAGCGCGGCCGATCTGCGCTCCGATCCGGATCACTACCGTGGCTCGACCGTGCGCTGGGTGGTACAGGCGATCTCGGTGCAGCAGGCGGATCCGCTCCGCAAGGGGCTCGCGCCCGACGAGCCCTATCTGCTCGCGCGCGGCCCCGGGAGCGAGAGCTCGCTGCTCTATCTCGCACTTCCCCCCGCGCTCGTGCCGAGTGCGAAAGCACTGCAGCCGCTCAGCACCATTCTCGTGCTCGCGCGCGTGCGCGCGGGGCGAAGCGAGCCGTCCGGGGTACCAATTCTGGATGTTCTGCGCATCGTTCCGCGCTGAACGCGCCCGACGGCGGAGCTTCGCCGTCCCCTCAAACATCGTGTGATGAACTTTTCCCACTTTCGGCGGCGACATCCGGCGTTCATCGCAGCGGTCGTGGTCATCATCGTCGGGCTGCTCGCGATCGATGGCTGGGTGCTCTACAAACGGCGCGCGTACGAAGCCGAGATCGCGCGCCTTCGCTCGGACATGAGCGATGTGGAGCGCCGGCGGAGCGACGCGATCACGAACACGAATGAGAAGCGGCTCGAGATGATGATGGAGCTGCTGCGACGCCAGGCGAAGATCGACAAGGAGATCCACCTGGCGGTCGCCGTGGACAGCGCGAAGATGTATCTCGAGCGCGACGGCGCACTGCTTCGCGAGATGACGGTCGAGGTCGCGGCGGAGAAGAAGGTGGTCGCGGGGCACGACACGCTGCACCTCGCGGCTCCGCGCGGCACCCGAACGGTCGAGCGCGTGCTCGGGCCCACCGACGCGTGGGACGTTCCGTCGTGGGTGTACACGGATCGCGGGCTGACCCCGCCGGCCACCAGATCGGAAGTCGGTGCTCTCGGACCGGTTGCGATCGTCCTGAATGGGGGAACCGTGATCTACTCACTTCCCACCGTGGGCCCGCTCAACGACTCGGCCTACGTTCTGCCCGGGAGCATTCGCGTGAGCGCGGAGGATCTGCGGGCGGTGACGCCAAGTCTCCAACGCGGAACCGTTGTTTATTTTTATTGAGCGGCCAGTCGTGATCCGATCGATTCGAGGGACATGAGTACATCGAGCAAAGGCGTTCCGTCGCCCGAACATCGTCCAGCCCACCCGGCGCACGTGATTCCCCTGCACGGGGAAACGGTCGCGCGCGGCGGCTGGAAATGGATGGCGGGCGCGATCGGAATCACACTCGCCGTCGGCGTCGCCAGCGGGGTACTCGTCTACTCGACGCTGCGGGTGCGATTCCAGCGCGACATCAACCGCATCGTGTTCAACCGGAACTGGGAGCTGCTCGATGACGTGAGCCGGAAGGCGGGAACGGTCACGGATTCACTGCAGACCATGCTCGCGACCGAGCCGGACAGCACGGCCACCAAGCCGTACATCGTGGTGAGCATCGAGGATCGCCGGCTCTGGTACAAGCTCGGTGACACGACGCTCTACACTACCCAGGTTGCCGTCGGGAGTGGGAAGACGCTCGTCCAGAAGCGGGGCACGCGGCAGGAGTTCAAGTTCGACACTCCACGTGGGAGACTGGTGGTTCAGAGCAAGGAAATGGACCCGGTGTGGGTGCCGCCGGACTGGCACTACGTGGAGCAGGCCAAGAAGAAGGGACTCGGCATCATGGCGCTGGACCGGAAGAAGGCGATCCCCGTCGGCGACGGAACGCTGATCCAGGTCGATGGAAGCGACGTCGTGAGAAAGCAGCCCGACGGGATCGAGGTGCCGCTGGAGGCGAAGGAGGGGCACGAGATCACGGCGGGAGGCAACATCATCGTGCCGCCGTACGGAACCAACCAGCGCAAGTACAAGGGCACCCTGGGTGGGCACCGGCTGAACATGGGTGACGGGTACGCGCTCCATGGAACGGACGAGCCGCTGTCGATCGGCAAAGCCGTGAGCCACGGCTGTGTCCGGTTACGCAACGAGGACATTGCCTACCTCTACAGCGTTGTGCCCGTGGGAACGGCGGTATTCATATACTGACCGTCTGGCCAGTCAGCGAATGTTTAACTAAACGGGTTGCAGTATCACCTCCGCGGCGTCTATTGTAACATAGATCATGTTGACGCCTTGGCCTTTTCCCGGGTCGAGGACTCCTTGTAAAAGGGCACGTTGGCTTCGGCCAACACGCAAAACCAAGAGACGACGTTCGGTCGTCCGTCTGGTTGCCAGGGAGGGCATCCCGTGATTCGTCCCAACCCCCGCGCTCGCCTGATCCGGGCACGCGTAGTCGGAGTCATCGCCAGTATTGCGTTCGTAGGCGTCGCCGCAGGCGCGACCTTCGATCTGGATGCGCACTCCGATCTTCCCAAGGCCGCCGCACCAGAGGTCGCCGCGCCCATGATCGCCGTCTCCGCGGTCAAGGCGCCCGCGAAACCCATGGCCATGGCGTTTCTGGACTCGCTCGTCGGCCTCAGCGGTAAGCTCCGCGCTCGCTTCGTCGCTCGTGGCAGCGCCACACTCGGCATTCCGATTCTCGCTCAGCTCTTCGGCGACAGCGCGCTCGATGTGCTCGGCGTGCACCCGCTCATCGACGCCACACGGTCGTTCTCGCTCATCACCATGCTCCCGTTCTCGGCGAAGCAGGCCGGCCGGATCGGCTCGTACCGGATTGGGAACTGGCCGTACGAGCATCGCGCGCCACGCTCGTTCGAGTATGCGAATCCGAACGGTTTCATCGAGGTGACGGCCGAGAACGAAAGCACCTATGTCTCGGAGCACTTCCGGCTCTGCGATTTCCTGACACACGATCAGCAGGACACGTGGCCCAAGTACCTCGTGCTCAACGAGCGGCTGGTCGACAAGCTCGAGCTCGTGATCGAGGATCTCAACGCGCACGGCGTGCACGTGGAGCACCTCGCGGTGATGTCGGGATTCCGCACGCCCGAGTACAATCGCCAGGGCGTGGGTGAAGGTGGCCGCGCGCGCGACAGCCGCCACCAGTACGGCGACGCCGCGGACGTCTACGTCGACAACAATGGCACCGGCCGCATGGCCGATTTGAATCACGATGGTCACGTGAACTCTCGCGATGCCAAGGTGATTCGCGACGCGGTCGATCGGGTGGAGGCGGCTCACCCCGAGCTCGTTGGGGGCGTGGGCGTGTACAGAGGGAACTCGGTGCACGGGCCGTTTGCGCACGTCGATGCGCGCGGCGTTCGTGCGCGCTGGGGGCGTTCGTAACGGCACGACCGGTTGACACGGCTTCTGCTCCACCACTACGCCCTTCGCGATTCGCGAGGGGCGTAGCCGTATGCGGACCAGCGTGGTAAATCACACGAAGCCACACTCGCACATTTCACCGATCAGCCTGTCATGAATCCCACTCTTCGCGATCGGATCATTCGCACCATAGAGGCGCTTCCCGACGAGCGCGGATACCAGTTGCTCGACTTTGTCGAGTTTCTCGAGTCGAAATACGCCGAACGGACGGCGCAGTCGCCGAACGCGCTGCAGCGATTCGCGGAGGGAGTGGAGGACACGCTCCGCGCCGGACGCGTGTCCGCATCCACGATCGCGGAAACGATGGGACTCATGAACAAGGCGATGGGCGTGCTGTCCGGCGTGGCAGCTGCTGGCAAGTCAGTTGCAAGTGATGTGGTGGACGCAGCGCAGCGAAATGTGGCGCGCGCCACGACCGAGCGGCCCACCACCGCTCCGCCTACGTCACCACCGGCCGTACCCCCGGCCGATTCCTCTGGAGGCACGACGACGTGACCGCGACCACCAGCACAGCCACCGGCTCGCGCGCCGGCAATCGCAGGCGGGGCGGGCCTTCGCCTCGTACCGGCGCCAAGCGCACACTTCTCGGCACGATCGCGCAAATCCCTTCGTATCTGCGGCTCATGGGCGGGCTGCTCACCGACCCGCGTGTCTCGCCCGTCGACAAGGTGCTCCTGGGAGTCGCGATTGCGTACGTCGTGATGCCGATCGACCTGATTCCCGACTTCATTCCATTCATCGGACAGGTCGATGACGTCTTCATTCTGGTGCTTGCGGTTCGTCGCCTGATCTCGAACGCGGGCATGCGCGTGATTCGCGATCACTGGGACGGCGCGATCGAGGATCTGCACCCGCGCGCGCTCCAGGAAGTGATCGCGGCAGCCGCGTTCTTTCTTCCGCGAGGCATTCGCCGTCGTCTCCGGAAGGTTGCTCGATAGACACCAGGACGGCGGCTCGCCGGCAGTCGTACCACCGCCGCAAACTCGCGGCGCACATCATCGCCTCGTACGCAGCGCTCGCCCTGATGCTCGCGACCGGCGGCTGCGCACGCGCGAGTGGTGCGCACGTACCACTCCGCTGGGGTGGTGACGCCGAGGGTGGCGCGCCGTTCGTAGAGGCAGATCCGGCGAATCCGGCGAAGGTTCGCGGATTCGATGTCGAGATCGCGCAGATGATCGGCCATGCGCTCCATCGCGAGCCGGTGTTCGTGCAGGTGGCCTGGTCATCGATCGAGGCATCGGTGGAGCGCGGCGATTTCTCGATCGGAATGTCGGGAGTCGAGGATCGTCCCGAGTTGCGCGAGCGCCACGCGGCGACCATCCCGTATTTCGAGTTTCGGGAAGTGCTCGCAGTGCGCTTCGCCGACAGTTCGCGCTATCGCACGCTGCGCGATCTCGCTGGCAGGCGCGTCGCAACGCTCGGTGGCACCGGCGCATACCAGCTGTTGCTCGACATGCAGGGGCGGGGCGGCCCGCTCGTCGTGTCGTACGATGACGACGTGCATCCATACAGCGATCTCGTGGCCGGCCGTGTGGATGCCGTGCTGCTCGACAACATCATCGCCGATCGGTCGCTCAGGCGCACTGGCGGCTTCTACATCCAGCCGAGTCCCGTAGCGACCGGCCACTACGTGGGCGTGCTTGCGCGCGCCGATACGGCACTGCGCGATTCGGTGAACGCGATCCTTCGCGCGCGCATGCGCGATGGCTCGCTCGAGAAAGTTTTTCGCGAGTGGCATGTGTGGGACGATGGGCAGGCGCGGTATTTCGCGCGCGTGCTTGCGGATACGAGCAGCAGAAATGCGACGAGCGCCGTTCGAAGTGTGAAGAGCGTCGGAGCATATCTGCCCGCGCTCCTTCGCGCGGGCGCCATCACGCTGCTCCTCTCCTGCCTCGCCATGGCGCTCGCGGTGCTAGTCGGGATGGCGGTTGCGGCCGGGCGCGTTTACGGCCCGGCGCTTCTGCGTGCGCCGCTCGCGATCTACGTGGAGCTCATTCGTGGCACGCCGGTACTGCTCCAGCTCTTCGTGCTGTACTACGGACTTTCGAGCATCGTGCGGCTTCCGGCATTTCTCGCGGCAGTGCTCGGGCTCGGCCTCAATTACGCTGCGTACGAGTCCGAGATCTATCGTGCCGCGCTGCAGGCGATCGCGCGCTCGCAGCTCGAGGCCGGGCGCACCCTGGGGCTTTCCGAAGCGCAAATACTTCGGCTGGTGCGCGGACCGCAGGCGCTCAGGCTCGCGCTCGCTCCAATGACGAACGACTTCGTCGCGCTGCTCAAGGATTCCTCGCTGGTGTCCGTCATCACCGTGGTCGAGCTGACGAAGCAAACCGCGATCTACGCCACCAACATCGGAAGCTGGGTCGTGCCGGGCCTCTTGTGCGCCGCGATCTATCTCGCGATGTCGCTGCCGCTGTCGCGTCTGGCGCGGCGGCTCGAGCGCAAATGGAGCGCCGCTTGACCCAGGCGCTCGATGTGCGCGATGTGCACGCGTCGCGCGGCGCGCACGAAGTGCTGCGCGGCGTGACGATCGACGTCGCTCCCGGCGAGATCTGCGCCCTCATGGGCACGTCGGGGGCAGGGAAGACGACGATGCTCCGCGCGATCGCCGCGCTCGGAGCCTTCGATGCGGGATCTATCGTCGTT
>DASXQD010000286.1:0-4230 GCA_036493195.1 Gemmatimonadaceae bacterium
TCCCCTTCAATGAGCCCGCACCGGAAGCACTATGCTCCCGGATTTCAACAAGATGAGAAATGGTACTCCGTATTACAACCGCCCTGCGCCCGCTTCCGCAACCGTGTACAGCGGGAATGCATTCGCGAGCTCCCTCACTTCCTGCTTGATCCTGGCGAGAGACGTCGCATCCTCGGGAGCTGCGAGCGCGCGGTCGATGAAGCCGGCGATGCGACCCATGTCCTCTTCCTTCATGCCGCGAGTCGTCACGGCAGGCGTGCCGATGCGAACACCACTCGTGACGAAGGGCGACTGCGTCTCCTTCGGCACCGTGTTCTTGTTCACCGTGATTCCCGCTTCACCCAGCACCTTCTCGGCCACTTTCCCCGTCACGCCCTTGTTGCGGAGATCGACGAGCATCAGATGATTGTCGGTTCCCCCCGACACAATCTGAAATCCGTGGCTCGCGAGGGCCGATGCAAGGGCCTGAGCGTTCCTGATGATCTGCGCGCAGTAGGACTTGAACTCGGGCTGCAGCGCCTCGCGGAACGAAACGGCCTTGGCCGCGATCACGTGCATGAGCGGGCCGCCCTGCGTGCCCGGAAAGACAGCCTTGTCCACGGCCTTCGCGTGCTCCGCCTTGCAGAGGATCATCCCGCCGCGCGGGCCGCGCAGCGTCTTGTGCGTGGTCGTGGTCACGACGTCGGCATACGGCACGGGCGATGGATGATAGCCGGTGGCCACGAGTCCCGCGAAGTGCGCCATGTCCACCATGAAGAGCGCGCCGATCTCCTTCGCGACCTCCGCGAACGGAACGAAGTCGATGATCCGCGCGTACGCGCTCGCGCCCGCGATGATCATCTTCGGGCGCTCCTTCCGCGCGATCTCCTTCATGCGGTCGTAATCGATGATTCCGTCGTCGTTCACGCCGTAGTGAAATGCCTTGTAGATGAGCCCCGAAAAATTCACGGGCGATCCATGCGTGAGATGCCCGCCCTGCGAGAGGTCCAGGCCCAGAATCGCATCACCGGGTTTGAGAAACGCGAGCATCACGGCGGCGTTGGCCTGCGCGCCGGAATGCGGCTGCACGTTGGCGTGATCGGCCCCGAACAGCTGCTTCGCACGAGCGATCGCCAGATTCTCCGCCACGTCCACGACTTCGCAGCCGCCGTAGTATCGCTTGCCCGGCAATCCCTCTGCGTACTTGTTGGTGAGCGGTGAGCCCATTGCCTCCATCACCGCTGGCGACACGAAGTTTTCGCTCGCGATCAGCTCGAGACCTTCGCCCTGTCGCAGAATTTCCTCTTCGATGACCTTCGCGATCTCCGGATCGGCTTCACGGAGCTTTGCACCAGGCGGCCGGCATTCCCAATCGGTCCAGAGCATCGGAGTATCGAGTGTTGAAGGTTTCCGTGAGAGACCCGAGCGGAGCATCCGCCGAGCCTCTCGGGAAACTAGGAAGTCCGCATCGCGAACGCCACGCTAATTCAGCGGTTTGGCCACTGCGGCCAGGTTTTCACGAGCGATCCTACCGCTTTTACTCTCCGTTCGGCTAGGCGATCGGCTGCCTCGTAGGTTGGGATGCCATCGCTCTTCGCAATTTCGAAGACGCCGAGAATCGTGTGATAGATCTCGTCCGCTTTGCGCAACGCGCGCTGCGCATCCCACCCCGCGAGCTCGGAGTACACGTTGATCACGCCTCCCGCATTCGCGACATAATCGGGCGCGTACACGATGTTGCGCTCCTCGAGCGCATCGCCGTGTCGTGGCTCGAGGAGCACGTTGTTCGCCGCGCCCGCGACGATCTCGACCTTGAGCTGCGGAATGGTGTTGTCGTTGATGATCGCGCCGAGCGCGCACGGAGCGAAAATATCCGCCCTCACCCCGTAGATCTCGCCCGGCTCCACAGCCTTCGCGCCGAACTCCTCGACCACGCTGCGCACGCGCTCCGCATCGATGTCCGTCACGATGAGCTTCGCACCGGCCTCCGACAGCTCGCGCGCGAGAAACACGCCGACGTGCCCGCACCCCTGAATCGCGACCGTCCTTCCCTCGAGCGAATCCGAGCCCCAGCGATAGTGCGCCGATGCCTGGATCGCGCGGAACACACCGTGCGCGGTGACCGGTGACGGATCGCCGGACTTTCCCGCGAGCCCGGCGACGTAGTCGGTCTCCATGTGCACGAGATCCATGTCGCTCGTGCTCGTGCCGACGTCCTCTGCCGTGACGTATCGCCCACCGAGACTTTCGACGAAGCGCCCGTGGGCGCGGAAGATCATCTCCCGGTTCGCCGTACGGTTGTCGCCGATGATGACGGACTTGCCGCCGCCGAGATTGAGGCCGGCCACCGCATTCTTGTACGTCATCCCGCGCGCGAGCCGCAGCGCGTCGATGATCGCCTCCTCATCGGTGGCGTAGCTCCAGAATCGCGTGCCGCCGAGCGCCGGACCGAGGGTGGTGGAGTGAACCGCGATGATGCCGCGGTAGCTCGCCGACGGATCGCTGCAAAGCACGAGCTGCTCGTGCCCCATCTGCGCGAGTCGATCGAAGAGGCCGCCGGTGGACAAGGACGAAGCGTTGGCGAACGATGCGGTGGCTGTCATATATGTATGGAGTAGACGAGGGTGCAATGCGTCACGGACTGCGCGAATACAGCTCTCGCGCGATCACGATTCGTTGAATCTCCGACGTTCCTTCATAGATCTCCGTCACTTTGGCGTCGCGAAACAGTCGCTCGACGGGATATTCCTTTACATAGCCGTACCCGCCGAAGATCTGGATGGCCTGCGTCGTCACCCACATGGCGGTCTCGCTCGCGAACAGCTTGCTCATGCTGCTGTACTGCGTGATCTTCTCGCCGCGATCCTTCGCGGCTGCAGCCTGATATAGCAACGCCCGGGCCGCGGCGATCCGGGTGGCCATGTCCGCGAGCTTGAACTGAATGGCCTCGAACTCCTTGATCGGCTTGCCGAACTGCCGGCGCTCACCCGCGTATGCCGTTGCGTGCTCCAGCGCACAGCGCGCAATCCCGATCGCCTGCGCCGCGATGCCGAGCCGCCCGTTGTCGAGCGACTGCATCGCCATCGTGAAGCCGGCGCCCTCGCGCCCGAGCAGATTCTCGACCGGCACGCGCAGATTCGAGAGCTCGATGTGAACGGTCGGGGACGCACGCAATCCCATCTTGTCTTCCTTCTTGCCAACCTTGAAGCCCGAAAGATCCGGCGTGACGATGAAGGCGCTGATGCCGCGGGCCCCGCGTCGTTCGCTGGGAGAATCCGTACGCGCCATCACGATCAGGACGTCCGCCTCGCTCCCGCTCGTCACCCAGGCTTTCGTGCCGTTGAGCACCCAGCAGTTACCCTCGCGCACGGCCTGCGACGTGAGTGAGGCCGCGTCGGATCCGGCGTCGGGCTCCGAGAGTGCGAACGCGCCGAGCATCTCGCCGCGTGCCATCGGCGCGAGATAGCGCTCCTTCTGCTCGGCCGTTCCCCATCGCAGCAGCATCTGCGTGGGCAGCGAGTTGTGCACGCTCATCGACACCGCGACCGATGCATCGGAGGCGGCGATCTCCTCGAGCGCCACGAGATAGGTGGTGGTCGGCAGCGCGAGTCCGCCGTATTCCTCCGGGAGCATCATGCCGAGGAATCCAAGCTCGCCCATCTTTCCGATCAGCGATCGATCGAAGTACGAATCGCGGTCCCACTTGGCGGAGTGCGGCGCGATCTCGGCCTGCGCGAACTCGCGCGCAGTGCGCTGGATCTCGTGTTGTTCCTCAGTGAGCGGAATCAGGGCCCAGGACATGGCTCTCCAATGCAGGGCGACACGCCCCGCGTGAATGCGTCAGGAATATTCGTAGAACCCCCGTCCCGATTTTCTGCCGAGCCATCCCGCCGCGACGTATTTCCGAAGCAGCGGACAGGGACGGTACTTCGGGTCGCCGAGGCCATCCTGCAGGACCTCGAGTATGGCCGCGCACGTGTCGAGCCCAATCAGATCGGCGAGCGCGAGCGGCCCCATCGGATGATTCATACCGAGCTTCATGACCGTATCGATCGATTCGGCGCTTCCCACACCTTCCATGAGACAGTAGATCGCCTCGTTGATCATCGGCATCAGCACGCGGTTGGATACGAAGCCGGGGTAGTCATTCACCTCGACCGGCGTCTTTCCCAGCTGCTGCGCAATTTCCATCACGTACTTCGTGGTTTTGTCCGAGGTCGCAAGGCCGCGAATGATCTCGACCAGCTTCAT